>JAHAWW010000339.1 GCA_018383375.1 Prevotellamassilia sp.
AAGCAGACGCCTTCGCCGGCCAGACGGTTGAGGTGGGGCGTCACTTTGGGGTCGGCCAGTGAGTCGATGGCGTGAACGAAGGTGCCGCCACAGCCTTCCATCAGAATGATGAGCACGTTGGGTCTGCTCATCCTCAGCAGAGAGTCGGGCGATGTCGTGGTGGTGTTGTAGCCCAGTTGGGCGAAGATGTTTTTGCGCTCGGACTCGCTGTAGACGTTGTGCATCTTAGCAAAGTCTTTGGTTTTGGTGAGCGAAGAGACCACGCTGAAAATCGGGTTGACACCGGCGTGGTTGAGCGTCTGGTCTGAAGAGAAATAGACCATGCCGACGTTGGCCGTTGATTTGCCCACACCGCCGCGTATGCCCAAAAACATCAGGCCGCCGGCCAAAACAAACAGCCCGGCTTGTAGCCATGGCTTGACGGTAGGATTTTCGGCCGAGGTCCAGCACAGACGAAGCCAATAGAAGATGGCCACCACACAGACGATGAATGCCAGCACCACGGCGGCGATGTAGCCTCCGCTCACACTGGCAGCGGCTCCTCCGGGCGAGTCGAGATAGTTGAAGACGGTGCCGTCGAGCGGAAAGCCCCAAAAGCCGTAAAGGCAGATGTTGCTTACAAAAGCCAGGGCGCAGAGCGCAGCCACCAGACCACACCATATATTATAAAGGAGTCGGGTGCGGGGGATGTTGAACCATATCGTGACGAGCATGACGAGCCAAACCGGTGCAGCAAGATAGCCGGCCGTGGCAAGGTCGAGGGGCAACCCGTGCCAAATCACGGCCAGCCAGTCGCCCACGTTGTAGCGACCGGCTGCCATAAGGAAACACGGTTTGGTCAATGCAAACAGGGCCACGAGTGCCCCGTAATATTTCAGCAGGAATTTAATGCGTCCAAGCATATCGTTTAGTTGTCGTTTTCGCCTTTTTCGTCGCCTTCCTCCTCCCCGTTGTCGGTGTTTTCCCAATGAATGAAGTGGGCACCCCAGGCTTGTTCGGTGTGACGCACCACGCCCACCGGCATGCGTGGAATAGGTACGCCGCTGCCCAATACCCTTTCAGAGAGTTCTTCATAGGCTTCGTCCCAAAGGCCGCAGTCAATAAATGCCTGGAGGGTTTGGCTGCCTCCCTCGACAAGCAACGACTGCACGCCCTCGCGTGCCAACGACTTCAAGGCCGTGGGGATGTCGGCAAAGGCTCTAAATCCAGCGGGCAGTTCGCCCTCTTCGACACGTCCCAACACCACCTTGACGGGGTCTTGACCGTGCCAGTGGCGCACGGTGAGTTTCGGGCGGTCGAGCTGAAGGGTGTGGTGTCCCACGAGAATGGCTTGATGGCGTGCGCGCAATTGATGCACGCGAATAATCGAAAGGTCTGTAGACAGCCGTTCGGGCGGCGTGTCGGCATTGTCGCGCCAAGCGTCGATGAAGCCATCGGCCGAGGCGGCCCATTTTAGCGTGATGAAGGGGCGGCCTTTGGTTTGATGGGTGATGAAGCGACGATTGAGTGCACGACATTCTTTTTCAAGCACACCCACCACCACCTCGATGCCGGCACGGCGCATAATGTCAATGCCTCGACCACTGACACGGGCAAAGGGGTCTATGCAACCCACAACTACGCGCTTGATGCCCGAACGCACAATGAGTTCGGCGCAGGGCGGCGTATGGCCATAGTGTGCACAAGGCTCAAGGCACACGTAGAGTGTGCTTTGTGGCAATAGTTGGCGGTCGGCCGGTTTGACCGACTCTATGGCAAACACCTCAGCATGGGGGCCGCCGCAGCGTCGGTGATAGCCTTCGCCAATGATGCGACCTTCGCAGACCACCACGGCACCGACCATAGGGTTGGGCGGTGCACCGGCGACGCCTTGGCGTGCCAGCCAAAGGCAGCGGCGCATCCATTGCTCGTCGTCGGTGAGTGTCGGAGTGGGCTGTATGGGGGTATTTTCGTATTTTTGCATTATGATTTCACCTTTATATACGACGCTCAGACAAGCCCTCGTGCCGCGCTATGGCCGGCAAGAAGCACAAGCTATGGCCTTGATGGTTTTTGAAGACGTTTTTGGCGTGTCTGTCGTCGATGTCTATGCCGACAAAGTTAGGCATTTTTCAGAAGAAGAGATTAAAAGGCTTGAAAATATCTCTATGCGCCTTCAAGCCGGCGAACCCTTACAATATGTCACCGGTAGCGCACGGTTTTGCGACCTCACATTCCGCGTCACGCCGGCCACGCTCATTCCTCGGCCCGAGACGGAATGGCTCGTCGACCACGCTGCTGCTTTTCTTCACCAGAACGATGTTCAGACGCCGTCGCGTGTGCTTGATGCCGGCACGGGCTCGGGTTGTATTGCCGTGGCTTTGGCCAAACGCTGTCAGTGGCTTCAGGTTGAGGCTTGGGACTTGTCGGCCGAAGCTCTTGAGGTGGCTGCTGACAATGCGCAGCGCCATGGCGTCGAGGTGGATTTCAGATGTCGCGATATGCTTCTGCCCTGCCACGCTGCCTCGACCTTCGACCTCATCGTGAGCAATCCGCCTTATGTCAAGGAGTCTGAAAAGGCAGATATGGCAGCCCATGTCTTGGACCACGAACCGGCTACGGCGCTTTTTGTGCCCGACGATGACGCTTTGCGCTTCTATAGGGCTTTGGCCCGATTGGCCTGCACCGGCTTGCGTCCCGGAGGTGGCTTGATGGTCGAGGCCAATACGGCCTTGACGTCAGAGACTGCGGCTCTGTTTGTGGCCGAGGGCCTCACGGATGTAGCTGTGAGTGACGATTGTTTTGGTAGACCGCGGTTTGTCACGGCTCGAAAGCCATCTTGACCCATTGCCCATTTGACGCCCTTGCCGCGGTGGCACATAAGCCTGACATAGATGTTTTTATCCGATTGAAATTTACCTTAGAACCCTAATATGTTGCCGGTTGGGCAATACAAACTGCACCACGTTCTCTATCATTTCGCGCCGCCACACGCACAAACGCCACCTTTCAGTCGCGCCTCAGCTGCTTGTGCTCAGCGTCCTCACTCACGCCAACTTGCTGCCCTTTGCCAATATCTGTGGCACAGACTGAGGCTTCACTTCCCAATGTCCCAACATCCGGGCCATTGAGTTGCTTCTGCCTTGCCGGCTTTGTTCAGAAACAGGGGCCTTGTGTGACGGCTATAAGCATCTTTTGTGGTCTATAGACAAGTTTTAATGATTGATACCAATTGGCGATGAAAAATGTTAAATCTTCGTGGCTTTCTTGTAAATTGTTCAAAAACAGAGAGATAGTTTCTTGGTTTTGCCGCAAAAGCCCCCAACAGATACGCAAACCGGCCTTTTTCATCGTCAAAAAGCTCTCACTTTTTCTTGTTAGTATCCCTCAAACGACCGGACTAAGCCCCGAAAAAACTGTCCTTATTCCCGTAAGGCGTTGGAACACAAAAAAGAGAGGCCAAAAACCTCTCTTTTCTTTTATCCTACCTCAAAGATAAGCCTTCGGGCGGTAAGGGCAAAATGACAAAACGCCGGACTATGGCTTGATGAGTTCAAGCGCCTTTTTGACGATG
>JAHAWW010000344.1 GCA_018383375.1 Prevotellamassilia sp.
AGTGTTCCAACAGCAAAACGGCTTCATCCCCAATCTGAGCATCGTGGATTTGCTCTTCAATATGGGGCCGGAGGCACGCCTCGTGCTGAAACAAAGCATCAAAGAGTGAGCCAAGCGTCCATACCGCCCACCTACAACCGTTTTTCGGTCGTTTTTTAACCTTGGTTGAGATAAAAACAAGGGGGTGAAAGTGACGCAAAAACTTCATTTTCATGTTCAAAAGCTGTTTTGGAAGGATTTGAAGTGGTTCACAGTTCACAAATTCACATCTTCCACCTCTAACCATAGGGACAATCATTCGCGGAATAAGGCGCGCAAGTGCGGTCCTTATTCTCGTATTTAAGCGCCTTATTCCCGTGACGACAAAAAATCAAAGAAAAGAGACTCTTCCGAGGGATTTAGGCCGTTCAACAGAAAAAGCGGAAGTGGTTAATGCGATATTTGCCAATATTATGGCATTAAAAGAAGACCTAAGAAAAACGCCTAAGATAAGGGAAAGAGCCGACAGAAGATTGGCTCTTTTCTTTTTTATAAAATTCTGTCGTGCGCCAAAGGCTCTAAATGCCGGCAAGTGGAAATAACAAGAGTAAATAATATTGTGAGATTGAGGCAATTCTATTACCTTTGTGGGTTTAAGGTATGAACGATATGGAAGAACTGCTCCATTACGTCTGGCAACAAAAACTGCTGCCGACACACCCGTTGACCACACAAGACGGAGAAATCATCGAAATCATCAACCCCGGACTGCACAACACCAATGCCGGCCCAGACTTCTTCAATGCCAAAATCAAAATCGGTGGGATGCTTTGGGTGGGCAACGTGGAACTGCACGACCGCGCCTCAGACTGGCATCGCCACCACCACGACAACGACCCCAACTACGACAACGTGGTGCTACACGTCTGCCGCGTGATTGATGCCGACATTACCACACCCAGCGGACGACGATTGCCGCAAATGCAACTCGACATCCCCGAGAGGGTGTTGCAAAACCACCAAGAACTGCTCAACGAGGTGCGCTATCCGCCCTGTTTCCGCGTCATCCCACAAATGCCCCTGCTCTCGGTACATTCGTGGCTCAACGTGCTCACCATCGAAAGACTAGAAGCCAAAAACCAACGTATTTTCGACCTGCTCAATCGCCATAACGGCGACTGGGAGCATACAGCTTTCATCACACTGGCCCGTAACTTTGGCTTCGGGGTCAATACAGACGCATTCGAGCTTTGGGCCGAACACCTGCCCCTACAAGCCGCTGGTAAACACCGCGACGACTTGTTTCAAATCGAAGCCTTATTTTTCGGACAAGCCGGCATGCTCGAAGACAACGCGCTCGACCCATCACGACACGATGACTACTTTAAGCGGCTGGCTGCAGAATATGCTTTTTTGAAACAAAAATTCAGTCTCACACCCATAGCCTTCAAAAACTGGCGTTTCTTGCGCTTGAGGCCACAAAACTTCCCCTATATCCGCTTGGCTCAATTGGCTCGGCTCTACCACAGCCGCCAAGCTGATTTTGCTTGTCTGCTGGAAGCCCAAGACATTAAAGCCATTAGAGCGCTTTTAAGCCACGGCGTGTCAGATTACTGGCAAGAACACTACACCTTTGGTAAAAGTGCGCCAAAACAGCCCAAAACGCTCCAAAACAGCTCCGTCGACATCATCCTCATCAACACCATCGTGCCGCTCTTGTTTGCTTACGGCAAATATCGGCAAGACAACGCACTTTGTGAGCGGGCTGTCGACTTCTTGGAGAAAGCCAAGGCCGAGCACAACGCCATTACCCGCGTATGGGACGAAGTGGGCATCAAAGCGCAAAACGCCGCCGACAGCCAAGCACTCATCCAGCTCAAACATCGATATTGCGACCGCAAAGATTGCCTGCGCTGTCGCTTTGGCGTGGCTTATTTGCGCAAATCCACACCTCCAACGCAAGATTAGACTTGCACGAACTCATCCATCGTTTCATCCACTCTTTCCTTATCATGTCCTACCATTACGAACTGAAAATGAAGGTGCGCGACTACGAGTGCGACCTCCAAGGCATTGTCAACAATGCCAACTACCAACACTACACCGAGCATACCCGCCATGAATTTTTGCTGAGCCACGGCGTGAGCTTTGCCGAGTTGCACGCC
>JAHAWW010000353.1 GCA_018383375.1 Prevotellamassilia sp.
ATTGTCACAACTGTCGGCTAAGTAGCACTAATAAATTAATAATTCTAAAATGGGTGAAGTTTTTAGTCCTTATTGACAATTTGAATGATACACTTGCCCGCTAAACATACTATTTTTGCACAAATTCGGGCACGAAAGTCCAGCCGGCGATGATTGTCGGCAAGGCGTCAGTCCGTCCACGGCAGTTGCAGACGCAGACCATTTGGTCTCCCTTTGCCATACTGGTTGTCTGCTTGCCCTTTTGTCTGCCTTAACAACACACAAAAATGGAATTAGACAAGTTTGACCGTCAGCTCAGGCTGATGCTTCTTTTGGTGCAAAATCGCCGCCTCTCTGTCGACGAAATCAGCGAGCGCCTCGGCCTCAATCGCCGTTCAATTTACCGCTACCTGGAAAGTTTCAGGAAATTGGGGTTCATCGTGCGCAAAGAGGGTTCGCGCTACAGCATCGACCACGAGTCGCCGTTCTTCCAAAGCATCAGCGATCGCATTCACTTCTCAACCGACGAGGCCATCACCATCAATCAGGTGCTCAACTCAGTGCTCGACAACTCGCCGCAGGTGCGCCATCTCCGGCAAAAGCTTTCCTCGCTCTATGATGTCGGTGTGCTCTCCACTTATGGCGTCGACGACCACATGGCCCACAACATTGCCACCCTCCATCAGGCCATCGAGACCGAGTGTATGGTGGTGTTGAAAAACTACACCAGCCCCCACAGCGGCGACGTGCGCGACCGCATTGTCGAACCCTATCTCTTTTGTGCCGAAAACACCGAAGTGCGTTGCTATGAAGTGTCGACCGGGATGAACAAAACCTTCAAGATTATGCGGGCTGAGAGTGTCGAAATCCTTGATCTGCTTTGGTCACACAAAGACAAGCACGCACCCTTCCATCGCGACCTCTTTCATTTCACCGGCGAGCACCTCATTCCCGTCAAACTCAAACTCGGTGCCCTGGCCACAAGCATCTTGCTCGAAGAGCACCCCGGAGCTGAACCCGCTCTGAGCCTCCTCGACGACGGCCGACATCTCTTTTCCACCGAGGTGTGCAGTTATAAGGGCATTGGCCGTTTTGTCATCGGCCTGCTCGATGACATTGAAATTATTGATAGTCCCGACTTCGAGGATTATATTCGCCGTCGCATTAAAGATTTAACACAAAAAATCAGTTTGTGACAATAGGTGTCACAAATGGCCGGTTCCTTTGCAGCATCAAAACAATTAAAAACCGACTATTATGACACGCAAAAACCTTTCCGCCTCTGGCTACGCCACCCTTCAGCGCTCAGAACGCTCGTTCAGCATCCGCTCTCTTGTTATCGCCTTGGAGTCGCTGGGATTTGTCAAGGCTTTGGCCGCCATCTATTCCGGCTTGCTCGAAGAGACGGTCAGTCCGCGTCGCACCCTCCATCTGCTCCATGCCCAGTTGGCCTGCCTCATGCTTGTGTTGCCGGCCGCTCTGCCACTCCTCGTGCGTGTGCTCTTGTTTGTCTGGGCTGTGTTGGCCGTGAGAGGTTGTCGCAAGTCTTGAAACGAAGTCACAGACTGCCCCTAAATCATTCCATAAATAAAGAAGGTCGGCACATCAACGCCGGATATACCTCGTATATCTTGGTTGATGTGCCGACCTTCTTTTGTCGTGTCAAAACGGCCGCGTGCTCGTCCGGCCTTGTGGCTTCAGTCTCGTCTGAGCGTCAACCCCACCTCTCTGATGCCTTCGAGCGGTGTGCGCGTCATAAGGTGTCTGACGCAGAAACGGCCGCTTGTGCCTGCCGGCAAGTCTACCGTGAAGGGTTCGGCGGCATATTCCAACACCGATATGCCGCGCCCCACGTAGTCGCCCCGGTCTGAGGCAGTGACAATCTTGAGCGTGTCGATGGTGGTGTCGCGCAGGGCTTGCAGGGAGTCACCGGCGAGCATTAAATCACGCTCCACGGCTATGAGCAGTTCTTGGAAGGGATAAGGATGAGCCGTGGACAAGCGCACGTGAACCGTCCCCACATAGCGCCCTGCCGCTGCGAGGCTGTCCAACTGCACCACGACCGTGTCGGTACGCTCCCAGCCCGTCTCGGGAAATGAGCGGAATGTGCTGACAGCCGTGTGCTCGTCGCAAGCAGTCACCGCGAAGGTTGTCAGTAGTGCGACGATAAAAGCAGAGAGAGACCGGCCGAGGCGTGTCATTGTTGAGGCTGATTGTTACGTCCGGCTTTGTCGCCGCCGGCAGGCTTGCGCTGTTTGCCGCCCCCATTTCCACCCTCAGTGGCGGCTTTGTCGCGGTTTTTGTTTTTGCGGTTGCCGCCCCGTTTACGCTTCACCTTGTCAAAGCGGGTTAGGTCGTCTTGTTCGGCCAGGTCGATGGGCTTGGCCGGTTTCTCGGGTGCGTTTTCGTCGAGCACGAGCGGTTTCTCGCCTGCTTTGTTGAGGGCGATAATCTCGTGGGCACGTGCGGCAGAGATAGTCGTGATGTTGGCTGCCAGGCGTTTGTCTGTGGAGTAGCTTACCATGCCGGCGAGGATGTCGGCTTTGAAATAATACCAAGTGCCGTCGGCCGTCTCGAGCGTGGTGTCGCGTGGTGGCAACTTGCGTGAGGCCTCCACATAGACGTCGGCTTCATAGTTGAGACAGCATTTGAGTTTGGCACACTGGCCGGCCAGTTTTTGCGGATTGGGAGAGATGTCTTGGAAGCGGGCGGCTGCCGTCGAGACAGAGTTGAAGTTTTTCATCCAAGTGGCACAACAGAGTTCGCGACCGCAGGGTCCGATGCCGCCAATGCGGCCGGCCTCTTGTCGGGCACCAATCTGTTTCATCTCAATGCGTACGTGGAAAGCTTCGGCTAAGACCTTGATGAGTTTGCGGAAGTCCACGCGGCCGTCGGCGATGTAGTAGAAAATCGCTTTGCCTCCGTCGCCTTGATACTCTACGTCGCCGATTTTCATGTCGAGTTGGAGGTCTTTGGCAATTTGGCGCGAGCGTATCATGGTGTCTTGCTCGAGCGCCTTGGCCTCTTCAAATTTCTCGAGGTCGGCAGGGCGTGCCTTGCGATAGATGCGTTTGATGTCGGCAGCAGCTTTAGCACCTGCTTTTTTGAGTTGCAGGGGCACGAGGCTGCCGGTGAGGGTGACCACGCCTATGTCGTGGCCCGGCGTGGCCTCAACGGCCACCATGTCGCCCTTTTCCAGCGGCAAGTGGTTGTCGTTGCGGTAATATCCCTTACGGGTATTCTTGAATTGCACCTCGACCAAGTCTGTCGTGTCGGTATTGCCCGGCACGTCGGCCAGATAGTCGTAGGTGTTGAGTTGTTTGTCTTGGCGGCCGCAACCTTTGGCGCAAAAGCCTCTCAGCGGTCCGCCCAGCGTGAAATCCTTGTTCATGGGGTGTTGATAGATATGGCGAAGTCTGCTTCTCTCGTGGGCTGTGGCTCAACGGATGAGCAAGACGATGGTTTTGATGGAAAGGTCAAAAAACACCATGCGCGCGTTGGTGTTTTGCACGATATCTCTTCGGGCTGAGTCAAACTCTCGCATCAAAGGGATGACGTTGCGCTCGTTGATAAACGGCGCGAAACGGGTGGCGAAGTCGGCCTCGCGGGGATTAAGATAGTTGAGCTCGGGACGGCGGAAATTGTAGATGAAGTTTTCTCTGAGCATGCGTTGGCAATAGTCCAAGAATGCTTTTTGGCGTTCGCGTCCGCGCTCGGCCATACGGTCGGTCCACTCGCTCAGGTCTTTAATTTTGCGTGCATAACACAGGCGCATGAAGAGCACGAACATATCGAAGTCTTGAGCGTTGTCGGCTGCGCCTTGCAATTCGCGGCATGCTTTGATATAGTTGCCGTTGCTGCGGTGTGCCAAGTCGTGGGCCATTTCGGGCGAGAGGCCGTGTTTTTGCTCCAAGGCTACGGCGAGAGTGTCGGTCGGGATGGGTGGGAAGGCTATTTCCTGTGTGCGGCTGACAATCGTCGTGAGCAGGCGCTCGGGTTGCGCACTGATGAGGATAAATACCGTTCGTTCTGGCGGTTCTTCCAGTAGTTTGAGCAACTTGTTGGCGGTCTCCTCGTTCATCAGTTCGGCCTGCCACACTATGACCACCTTATAGCCGCCCAGACTGGCTTTGAGGCTAATTTTGCCGGTGATATTTTCGGCCTCTTTGGTGAAGATGCCCGGCTGTTGGTTTTCGGTGTTGAGCGTTTCGCGCCAGCGCTCTGCCCCGAGATAGCGGCTTTCGGTTAAGGCTTCTCTCCACAAGGCCAGATATTGGTCGCTTAGCGGTGCGTCTGACTTGTTTTTGCGTTTCACCACCGGGAACACGAAGTGCAGGTCGGGATGGATGAATTTGCTGTTCAGATGGCAGCCGGGGCATGTGCCGCAGGCTTGACCGTTCACCGGGTGTTCACACAGCAAGGCTTCGGCCAGTGCCAATGCCATGGGGATTTGTCCGCGTCCCTCTTCGCCGGTAAAGAGCAGGGCGTGTGGCACGCGCTCTGTCTCGACCATGTGGGCGAGCAGTTGCTTGATGTGTGTTTGACCGATGATGGCGTTTTGGCTCATAGTGAAGTATGGTGTGGCGCTCAATAGATTTGGCGTGCAATTTCGGCAATGCTCTCCACGGCCGATACCGTGTAGAAATGTATGCTGGGCACGCCGTGTTGGATGAGTTCTTTGCATTGTGCCACGCCCCATTCGATGCCCAAGGCTTTGGCCTCTTCGTCGGTTTTACATTTCACCGCCTCTTTGGCCAGGGCTTCGGGGAAATTACAGTGGAACGTTTTGGGCACGGTTTGCAACTGCGAGAGTTTGGCAAATGGTTTGATGCCCGGTATGATGGGCACATTGATGCCGGCGGCTTTAGCCTTGTCAACGAAGTTGAAATAGGCCTCGTTGTCATAGAAGAGTTGTGTCACGCCATATTCGGCGCCGTGGTCTATTTTGTGTTTGAACCACTCCAAGTCCATCTCTGCGTTGAGTGCCTCTTCGTGTTTTTCGGGATAGCAAGCCACGCCGTAGCTGAAGGGGCGTCCTTTCACTTTGATAGGTGTGCCGTCGAGGAAGAGGCCTTCATTGAACTGGTTGATTTGCTCCTGCAGGTCGGTGGTATGGGTGTGGCCTCCGGGAGTTGGTTTGAAATAGGCATCTTCTTTGGCTTTGTCGCCTCGCAGTATCAGCAGGTTTTCAATGCCGAGGAATTGCAGGTCGAGCAATAGGTATTCGGTTTCCTCGCGTGTAAATCCTGAGCAGAGGATATGTGGCACCACGGGGATGTGATATTCATTCTGAATGGCAGCTGCCACGGCCACGGTGCCGGGTCGACGGCGCAATCGTGAGCGTTGCATCAGTCCGTCGCCCAGGTCTTTATAGACAAATTCAGAGCGGTGGTTGGTGATGTTGATATATTGAGGGTTAAACTCGGCCAGCCGGTTGATGGTCTTTTTCAGGCTGTCGATGCCCGTGCCTTTAAGCGGCGGAAGCACCTCAAAAGAGAAGGCCGTCGTTTTGTTTTGTGTAATCAGTTCAGAGATAGTCATAGCGTTTGTCTCGTCTTTGTGTAAGCCTATAATAAGGCACATTACAATAATTTATGCAAAGTTAGTGCAAATGAGAGCAGAGACAAAAGGAAAGACGTAGTTTTTCATTTTGGCTTTGCCGAATGCCGCCAAACTTGCGCCGCAGATGAAAGTTAGTGCAAATGAGGGCAGAGACCCAAGAAAACTTGTTTTTATTGGGCTATGCCGAGTGCCGCCTAACTGGTGCGAAGCAAAAGTTAGTCCAAATGAGGGCAGAGCCCCAAGAAAACTTGTTTTTATTGGGCTTTGCCGAATGCCGCCTAACTGGTGCGAAGTAAAAGTTAGTGCAAATGAGAGCAGAGACCCAAGAAAACTTGTTTTTATTGGGCTATACCGAATGCCGCCTAACTGGTGCGAAGTAAAAGTTAGTGCAAATGAGAGCAGAGACCATACAACTTTTTGTGTTTGCCATTTCCCTAACTTCACTTCTTCACTCCCTTTTGTCTTTTTTCCTCTCACGTTGAAACCTTATCTTTGGAGCAGGATAGGAGAGAGAGGCCTTAGTCGGGCCTCTTTTTTTTTTGGTTTTCTGTCCGTTACGGGCCTTATTGCAGTTTTTGCGGGCCTTATTCCACAAATTTCTGTCCTTATGCCAGGAAGTTTCAAGCCTATGCCCGGTCATCTTAGAGACCAATTTCTTCATTTTTTGGTTAGTCCTCGCCGGTCCAACCCGCTTAGCAGACGAAAAATAAAGGTTTTACGTCACACTCAACCCCGGTATTTGAACCGTGGTCAACAAGCCGATTGGCCTCAGACGTTGGATGCGACGAAGAGCCGGTCATAGAGGCCCTTACACAAAAAGTCCCGTAAAGCTCAGTGGGAGCCTTACGGGACTTGAATTATGGATGAACGGAGCAGTCGGGCGCAGAGCCTTCATGCCTCATTATCACTCTGTGAGGTCGGTGGGGAGCATAACCACTTCGATGCGGTTGCCCTCTTTGAGGATGTGGTCGCGGACGAAGCCTTGCAGGTCGGCCGAAGTCACACTGCCGATGGTTTGCTCGAAGCCTTCATATTTGTCAATGCCCCAGCAGACTTTGTCGGTGATGAGGCTTTGCCAATAGCCGTTTTTCTTTTGGTTGTCGGCGTAGGTCTTGAGTTCAAATTTCACCACCTTGTCGAGTTCTTCTGCCGTCACGCCTTTGTCGGCGATGTCTTGCAGATCGGCGTTGATGAGCGTGAGCACGGAGTCGCAGGCTGCCGGCTTGAAGGGGCAGACAATCTGAATCATATAGAACGTGTTGGGGTGCACGTTCATCATGCCCAAGGCTTGGACGGAGTAGGCGTAACCGGCATCTTCACGAATGCTCTTGAGGTAGCGCTGGTTGAGCACATCGCCGAGCGTGCTGACGATGGCTTCTTGCTTGAGCGAATAGTCGGTTTTGCCAGAAAGCATCACGAGCATAAAGGCCTGCGGTGTCTCCATCTGACGTTTGAAGTGGTTGATGTTTTGACCGGAAACGGGCGTGAGGTTACGGTTGGCGTAGTTTTCGCGTTTCTTCACGCCGGGCAGGGGAGCGATGTATTGCTCCACGAAGGTGCGGAGAGAGTCTTCGTTGATGTTACCGGTGAAGAAGAAGTCAAAGTCGCCCACCGATGCAAAGCGCTCGCTGTAGATTTGGCGTATGCGGTCATAGTCGGCTTGGGGCAGGTCAGAGAGTTTCTCTCTGGCAGCCAATGGGTTGTGGCCGTAGACGGTGGCAATGAGTGAGTCGGTGAAAGCCGTCATGGGTTCTTTGTCGGCATTTTCAAGGACAGACTTTTTGCGGTTAATCATACTTTTCCACGCCTCGGTGTCGGCAGTGGGTTTCTGGAAGCGCAGGTAGATGAGTTCGAAGAGCGAGCGGAGGTCTTTAGGCGTAGACTGACCGCTGAGGCCTTCGCTTGTTTCTGCGAAGTTAACGTCCAGTTCAACCTGGCGTCCGGCCAGTTTTTTGCTGAGTTCGGTCGAGGTGAAACTGCCTAAACCTGTGCTGTTGAATGCCGACTCAAACATCAGGGCGTTGACGCGGTCTTTTTCGGTGAGGAGGCTTTTGCCGCCTTTGCTGACCACACTGACGAGCACCTCACTGTCGTCGAAGTCGGTGGATTTATAGTAGACGCGAGCGCCATTTTTGAGCGTCCAGCAGGTGTAGCCCATCGGTGCAGCGGCGGCCGCCTTAATCTTGACGGGTTTGGGCAGAGCCGGTACGAGGGGATCGTTTTTCACATTGTCGACATAGGCCTCGAGTTGAGCGGTCTTGGCAGCCATCACGGCAGCCTTGAGCTCGTCGGGTGTGGGCAGGCTGACACCTTCCTTGTCGGGGAACATGCCAAGACAGACAAAGTTGGTGTCGGTTGAGGCCGTCCACTCTTTAGCCACTTCCGAGAACATTTCGGCTTTGAAGTTGGGGGCCAGCTGTTGCATCAACGTGTGAGTGGTGGCGATGTCGGGGATGGCGTCGCCCTCGAGGAAGTGGCGCACATATTGCGGTACGAAAAAGTCGTGGGTCTGCTTGTCGCGGTTATCGTAGATCTTCTCCAGCGATGAGAGATACTCGTCGCGCTGACGGTTCACCTCGGTGGCGGTCAGGCCGAAGCGACGTATGCGTTCCACCTCCGTCATCACAGTCTTGAGCGCCTCGGTGGCTTGACCCTCTTTGGGGACGACATAAAGGATGAAAGCATCTTTCATCTTGGTCATACCCATATAACTGTCGTCAACGCTCGCGGCTATCGTGAAGGGACAATTTTCTTTTTGCGTCATCTCTTCCAGACGGGCATTGAGCACACCGCACACCACGGTACTCATATAGTCCATAATCAGTTTGGCCGGTGTGCCGCGCAGCTCGGTGGGGAGAGGGTCGTGTTTGAAAAAGATTTGGAACATCGGCATGGCCTGCTCCTTGTCTTTGTCGACGACATAGATGGGTTCGTTGTTGTCGGGCACGGGATAAGACTCGTAGGCTGCGGCGTTGTCGGGCATCTTGATGGGTGAGAAGATGTCTTTGATGCGGGCTTCGACGCTGTCCACGTCAATGTCGCCCACCACGATGATACCCTGCAGGTCGGGGCGGTACCATTTCTCGTAGTAGTCGCGGAGTTCTTGGTATTTGAAATTGTCAATGACGCTCATCAATCCGATAGGGTAACGCTCGCCATAGCGCGAACCCGGGAAGAGTTTGGGCAGGTTGCGCTCAAACATACGCATAGAGGCGCTCGAACGCAAACGCCACTCTTCGTGAATGACGCCACGCTCTTTGTCAATCTCGGCCGGTTCGAGCAGCAAGCCGTCGGCCCAATCGTGAAGGATGGTGAGACAAGAGTCAATGGTTTGGGCGCTCACGGGCACGTTGTCGATGTTGTAGACCGTTTCGTCGATAGACGTGTAAGCGTTGAGCTCCTGACCAAACTTCACGCCGATGCTTTCCAAATATTTGATGATGCCGTTGCCGGGGAAACTCTGCGTGCCGTTGAAGCACATGTGTTCGAGGAAGTGTGCGAGTCCGCGCTGGCTCTCCTCTTCTTGCACGGCGCCCACCTTTTGCGCGATATAGAAGTTGGCGCGGTGCTCGGGCAGGGCGTTGTGACGGATATAATAGGTCAAGCCGTTGGGCAACTTGCCTATTCTCACGGCCTTGTCGACAGGCAGTGAGGGCATCTGCTGTGCTGTGGCAGAGAGGGAGAAAAAGGCCACGAAAAGCAGCAGTGCGTGTTTGATTTTTTGAAACATAATGCTGTATTTGTTGATAATAGATTTTGTTTTTTTACATCTCTTGGGGTTGCAAAATTACTACTAATTTGGTGATTGCAAATAGTTTAAGCACAGAATGTGAGGGATTGGCCGTTGTCTGTCACTCTTTGGCCTCTTCGGGCATGAGGGGCAAAGAGTGGTGGCGTGGTGTCACCACGGTGATGGCTCGGAGGTCTTTTTTGTTTTTCACTTTGACCGGTGTCGTGTAGCGCGGAGCGTGCACTGTGGGCCAGGTGCCGTCGGTGGTGTAGCGGATGTCGGCGCCCTCTACCGGCGTGGCCAGTGTGTAGACAAAGCCGTCGGCCGTCTGCTCTACCGTCACCACTTCGGGCTCAGGCACGCGATAGTTCCAGCCCCTGATGTCGAGTCGCGGCAGTTGGCTTTTGAGCCGTTGCTTAAAGTCGCCGTAGTGGCGCAGTGCCTGTGGCGTCCAGCCCGCCTCGGCCAGGGCCAGCATGCGTGGGAAGATGAAATATTCGATATAGGTCTCAGAGCGGTTCTCGTTGAGGGCGTTGATTTCTTGCAACTTCTCGCCACAGATGAATTGGTCCGTCCAGATGCAGCCTTGCACGCCGAGCACACTGCCCCCTTTGCAGTAGTCGCCCAGTGGCATGGTGTAGGTGCGCTCCATAGGTACGATACCGCTCCAAGTGGCGTGTTGTGGCTCGCCGGGCGAGTTGCTTTCGGGGAAATCAAAATAGTGGCTACCTACGGGGGCGAGCACCGACGTGTGTCCGTCGCGGGCCACTGTTGCCGTGTCTTCCGGATTGTGCCAAATGACGGCCGTCACCGGTCGAGCCACGCGGCCGCGCATCACCACTTCTTCCCAGCCCATGGCCGTGCGTCCGCGTTCGGCGAGCCATTCGGCCACTTGATTGGTGAGCCATCCCTGCAGTTCGGAGGCTTTGGTGAGGCCTTTGCGCTTCATCACAGCTTGGCAGTGCTGACATTCGCCCCAGCGGGTATATACCGCCTCGTCGCCGCCGATGTTGATGTGGCGTGAGGGGAAGAGGTTCATCGTCTCTTCGAGTACGTCTTTGAGGAAGGTCAAAGCCTCAGGCTTGCCCACGCAGAGCAGTTCGTGGCTGATGAAGTTTTTGCGCGGCACTTCGTGCTGTTCGCCGCGGCACGACAGCCACGGATAGGCCACGATGGCCGAGAGCAGGTGGGCCGGGAATTCGATTTCGGGAACCACCTCAATGCCTCGGTCGGCGGCGTAGGCAATGATTTCTTTCAGTTCGTCTTGTGTGTAGTAGCCCCCAATGCGGTCGGCGTCTTTGCCGGCCCAGGCGCCCACCTCGGTGAGGCGTGGATATTTCTTGATTTCCATGCGCCAGCCCGAGTCATCGACAAGGTGAAATTGCAGTCGGTTGAGTTTGTATGCGGCCATCATGTCGATGAAGCGCTTCACGTAGTCTTTGTCGAAATAATAGCGTGCCACGTCGAGCATCATACCGCGCCACGGGTGTGCAGGGGCGTCTTCGATGGCTACGGTCGGCACCGTCCAGGCCGTGTGGCGACAGGTCTTCTCGCTGTATATGGCTGTGGGGAAGAGTTGCAGCAGGGTCTGCACGCCATAAAAGACGCCGGCGGCGTCGTGTCCCACAATTTCGATGCTTTTGCTGTCCGTCGTCAGGTGGTAGCCCTCGGCAGCCGTCACCAGTGTCGTGTCCACGCGCAAGACAATCTGTCCGCGGCGTCCTTCGCGCAGTGGCAGGTCGTAGCCTGTCGGCGTGTCGAGAGCCTCCTTGAGCAGCTCGGCCTGACGGCTTGTGGCGGCGTCGTGGGCGATGACTGTCTTGGCTGTGAGGGTGAAAGGTTTTTGGCCCGTGGCCTCCATTTTTTGCGGCCGTGGGGTGATGTCGAAGTGGTTTGATGTCTCTTGGCCACGTACTGTTGTTGCCGTCAGCACACAGAGGCAGAGTGTGGTCAATAAGCGTTGGAGTTTGTTCATGTCAGATATGATAGGTTTTGATGGTTCAGCAAAGCAAAGGTACATTAAGATGAGGCCGTTATATATATAATAGGAGTGGCGCTGGCGTTTAGTCGGTTGTGGGTCGCCGGCCGGCAATGAGGCAGTGTTTGCCGTCGGCCATGGTGACGGCAAACACAAAGCGGTCGCCGCCGTCTTTCAGTTTCAGTCGTCGGCGCAGAGTCTCGGCTGTTTCGGGAAAGTGGCGCACGGCCACGTTGGCCTTTTCGCCGATATCGGTTTTAAGGCGTTTCACCTCTTGTTTTGAGAAGCCGTAGCAGCCCGTCACCTCTATGGCCCGTCCGGGAAAGTCGGCCACGAAGACGTCTGAGGTGTAGAGATGGGTGTCGGGATGAAGTTTTTCAAGGCCAAAACGCACGGCCGTCCATTTGAACGCACCGGCTTTCATCACCACGGCACTCGGCACATAGAGCCAGTGTTTCACCTCAGCGGCATAGGTGGGCACGGCCTCGCGTTCGTTGGCCCTACAATAGTTCAGGCGGCTTTTGTCGTCGACCATGTGAATGACGGGGTCGGTGGCAGTGTGGGCTTTCATCACCATCACCACCTCTTTACATTCTCCCGCCGTGCCCACGATGTGCACTTCGCTCACGCCTTGCAGGCGGGCCACGGCGTCGTCAATGTCGAGCATGGGCGAGAGTTTGGCCACGACCACCCCGGCCCGTTCAAGCAGGCTGGGCAACAGGCGCGTGAGGTCGGGACGGCAATCTTCGATGCGCACGGTCTTGCGCCCCACGTTGTCGCGTCGTGCCGGGTCGATAAACACCAAGTCGGCCTGCGGCATTGTGGCGACAAAGATTTCGGCGTCGGCCTGCACCACTTCCACACGGCCGGCATCGCCAAGCGTCAAGCCCAGTAGCGGGAAATTGTGGCGGGCCAGGCTACACAAGTCTTCAGACTGCTCCACATAGACCGCCTTGTCAAACATCGGGGCCATAAACGAGAAGTCAACCCCCAGTCCGCCGGTGAGGTCGACCATACGCCGGCCATCGGGTGCCAACCGGCCGGCCAGTTCGGCCTTATAGCCGGCCGTCGTTTCGCTCGAACACTGTTCGAGGGCCAAGCCTGAGGGATAGGCCAACGCCTCCACCTCGGCCCATCGCGGCACTTTCGCCGCCAATCGGCGTTGTCCCTCGGCACGTCTGAGCAAGGCTCGCCGCTCGTCGGCGTCGGCCGTGCGCAGTGCTTGAGCCACGGCGTCGTCGGGTCGTGAGGTGAGGGTAGGGCGTTTGGGCTTGTTCATATTGCGGATTGATGCAGATGTGTCAATGATAAGGCATCGGTGGCATCGGTGGTGCCGATAGTCGTTTTGCCATAGTCGCTGCTTACGGTGCCACCTTGTAGGCCCTGCGGGCTTCGGCGCGCGAGATGAGGTTGAAGTGCCACCACTCCGTGCGCAACACTTTGAAGCCTCCGGCAGCCATCACGCGGCGCAGCAATCGCCTGTTGGCTACGGCCTCGGCCGTCAAGCGTCTTTTTTTGAGCATGGCCGCTTCGTTTTCAGGGTGAGCCAATGGGCCCATATAGTCAATTATCGTCCCCATTGGCACGGTGTCGCCCGTGGCTGTGTGGCAGAGCGTGATGTCCACCGCCATACCATAGTTGTGCAGTCCGCCGCCGTTGGCCGGATTGCTGACGTAGATGTGTTTGGGCGTCCCCTTCACCGCGTCCCACATGCGCTGTTGTGCCGACATAGGTCGGCCGGCGTCGTAGACCACCAACGAGAGGTCGGGACGGATGGCCTTAAGCGCCTGTGCGGCTTTTTGAAGCGCACGAGCCGCTTTGGGGTGAAGATATGCGCGACGGATGTCGGTGTAGAGCACGCGGCCGGTGAAGTTGTCGGCCCGTGCATACATCAGACTGACTTTGACCAAAGGGGCCACCGTCTGCAAATCGACCCATCCCACGCGCTCCATGGCCATCTCGGCCTTCGTTTTGTGTTGTGCCGAAAGCGGAAGAGCGGCCAAAAGCCCCACGGCCACGGCTGCGAGGCAAAACAAACGGAGGGCCGAGCCACCACCATGTGGTCGGGTTGTGGAGAAAGACATCATAAAGATGAGACTGGTGAGACTGTGTGCAAACTTAATAAAAAACCGCGTAGTGGCCATTTGCCGCTTGGCCTTTGTTTAAAAAGGCGGGGTTTGTGTGACACAAGTTTCTTGTTTTTTCCAATCTTGGGCAGAATTTTTGTCGCATCGCGCACGACAAAACCCGAAATAAGCTCTTTCGACACCTTCCAGCCACCTCGGCACGCCTTTCAGTAACGCCGCAAAAACTGTCCTTAGCCCTGTAAAAACGCCCCTTATGGCCGCAGACCGGCTCACAAAGAAAAAGAGACCTCAAAAGAGTCCCCTCTCTGCTATCCTGCCTCAAAGATAACGCCGAGGCGGCGGAGGGAAAAAGACAAAAGAAGACGGAGAGACATAAGCGGCCACAAGGCAGTAGCATTTGATTGGCATTTTTTGAAGACTTTTGTGAATTAATGCTTTTGCCCTTACAAGGCGAACATTATCGTACTACGTCACTCGAGGTGCCGGTGCCACTATGTGCCACCTCTGTTTCTGGGGGGCTTTTGGCCTTACAGACCGAACTTTGTTATGAATAAACTCTTTGTCTTTTTGTCTCTTTGACTCTTCGTCTCTTATGAGATTTTCTGCTCCGAAACATACGCGTTTCGGCCGAAACTGCGTAACTTCGCCGCTGGATATTTCATCATTCACAAAAATGATACGCAAATTTGATTTCTTAGTCATCGGTTCGGGTGTGGCCGGCATGAGTTTTGCCCTTCAGGCCGCCGAATCAGGCAAGGGCAAAGTGGCCTTGGTCTGCAAAACCACCATCGAAGAAGCCAATACGGCCAAGGCACAAGGCGGTGTGGCCTCTGTGACCAATCTCAAAGTGGACGATTTCGACAAACACATCCGCGACACGATGATTGCCGGCGACTACATCAGCGACCCGCGAGCCGTGGAGCAGGTGGTCAAAGGCGCTCCGGCCGGCATTGAACGTCTCGTGAAATGGGGCGTCAACTTCGACAAAACACCCGAAGGCACTTTCGATCTTCACCGAGAAGGCGGCCATTCAGAGTTCCGCATCCTGCACCATGCCGACGACACCGGCTTTGAAATACAGCGCGGACTCATCGAGGCTGTGCGTCGCCATCCCGCCATCACTGTGCTCGAAAACCACTTTGCCGTCGAGATCATCACCCAACACCACCTGGGCGTTGAGGTGACGCGACGCACCCCCGACATCACCTGCTTCGGCGCCTATATCCTCGACCCCGACACCCACAAGATAGACACCTTCCTCTCGCGTGTGACCGTGCTCTCCACCGGTGGCTGCGGCGCCGTCTATGCTTCCACCACCAACCCCAATATTGCCACCGGCGACGGCATTGCCATGGCCTATCGCGCCAAAGCCACGGTGAGCGATATGGAGTTCATTCAGTTTCACCCCACGGCACTCTTCCATCAAGGCGAAACCCACCCAGCCTATCTCATCACCGAAGCTATGCGCGGCTATGGCGGCATCTTGCGCCTGCCTAACGGCGAAGAGTTTATGCAGAAATACGACCGTCGGCTCTCGTTGGCACCCCGCGACATTGTGGCACGTGCCATCGATAAAGAGATGAAACTTCACGGACTCGACCACGTCTGTCTTGACGTCACCCACAAAGACCCCGAAGAGACCAAGCGCCATTTTCCCAATATCTACGCCAAATGCCTGTCTATCGGCATCGACATCACGCGCCAATACATCCCCGTGACGCCATGTGCCCACTACCTTTGCGGCGGCATCAAGGTCGACCTCAACGGCTGTTCGAGCATAGCGCGTCTGTATGCCGTGGGCGAATGTTCTTGCACAGGTCTGCACGGCGGCAACCGCTTGGCTTCCAACTCACTGATTGAGGCCGTGGTCTATGCCGATGCAGCCGCCCGCCACGCCATCGGCCACCTCGGCGAATACGACTACAACGACAACGTGCCCGAATGGGACGACGAGGGAACGATGAAAGGCGAAGAGAAAGTGCTCATAGCCCAAGACGCCAAAGAGGTGGGCCAAATCATGTCGGCCTATGTGGGCATTGTGCGCAGT
>JAHAWW010000354.1 GCA_018383375.1 Prevotellamassilia sp.
GCCTCAAAGCTGAACGCATAAGGAAGCATCACGCTTTTTTTATGCGCTTTCGGCCGTGATTGATAGACGGATGCCACACGCACAAAAATCCGTCTGTCATGGCAAACAAAAATCTCAACGCGGCCAAGAAGGCCAAGAAAGATGAGTTTTACACGCAAATCTCCGACATTGAGCGCGAACTGCAACATTATTGGCCGCATTTTCGCGGCAAAACCGTGCTCTGCAACTGCGACGACCCCTACGAAAGCCATTTCTTCAAATATTTTGCCGGTCGTTTCAATCAGTTGGGATTACGCAAACTCATTTGCACTTGCTACAACGGTTCGTCCATTCAAGGCGGTGAGTTGACGCTGCCACTCTTCCCCAAAGACGAACCAAAAAAGAAGGCCCACAAACTCGTCATTACGGAGGTGACCGATGTGAACGGCGATGGGGTGGTGGACCTTACCGATGTGGAATATCTCATACGCAATGACAAAAACGTGCTTTCCACGCTCGAGACCGGCGACTTCCGCTCGCCCGAGTGCATCGCCTTGTTGAAGGAGGCCGACATTGTGGTGACCAACCCGCCTTTCTCCCTTTTGCGTGAATACATTGCCCAGTTAATGGCCTACGACAAGAAGTTCTTGATTATAGGTAATATCTTTGCTCCGACATATAAAGACATTTTCCCTTTGTTCTTGCATAACAAAATTTGGTACGGACCGAGCATCACGAGCGGTGACCGCAAGTTTAGGGTCCCCGACGACTACCCACTCAATGCCGCCGGATGTGGAATTGACAAAGACGGCCATAAATATATAAGAGTTAAAGGCGTGAGGTGGTTGACCAATCTCGACCACAACAAGCGCCACGAAGAGTTGGATTTGATTTGTCGCTATTCGCCCGTAGAATATCCTCACTACGACAACTACAATGCCATAGAGGTGGGCAAAACCGCCGATATTCCCTGCGACTATGACGGAGTGATGGGCGTGCCGATTACTTTCTTGGATAAATACAACCCTGAACAGTTTGAGATTATTGGAATAGATAGATATGTAAAAAACAATCCTTTTCCAGGAAAACGTTTTACCATCGGAGGCAAGGAAATATACGCCCGTATTCTCATCCGCAACAAACACCCACGACAATTATGATGACAATCAAACAAATCAGCGTGACCGTGAGAGAAATCACGGCCGGCTATGTCAACAACGACGAACAAGGCGTGAGAGGCTACGACGGCCGGCTCGACATCCGTCCGCCCTATCAGCGCGAGTTCATCTACAACTAAAAAGAGCAGCAGGCCGTCATCTACACCGTCCTTCACGGCTATCCGCTCAACGTGATGTATTGGGTGAAGCGAAGCGACGACGCCGAGTGCCCCTACGAAGTGATGGACGGACAGCAACGCACGCTCTCGCTCTGCGAATATGTGGAGGGCAAATTCTCCGTTGACTTCAAAGCCTTCTTCAACCAGCCCGAAGACATCCGCCGACGCATACTCGACTATCCCCTCACCGTCTACGTGTGCGAGGGTGAAGCGTCTGAAAAACTCGAATGGTTCAAGACCATCAACATCGCCGGCAAACCGCTCAACGACCAAGAAACCCACAACGCCATCTATGCCGGCCCCTTCGTGAGCGATGCCAAACGCCATTTTTCCAAAACCGGCTGCGCCGCTGCCCGGTTGGCCAAAGACCTCGTGCCCGGTGTGCCCATACGCCAAGACTTGCTCAAGACCGCCCTCGAATGGATGGCCGAGCACGAAACCCGCGGCGGACACCCACAAACCCGCGTGGGCTATATGGCCACACATCAACACGACCCCAACGCCAACAACCTTTGGAGTTATTTTCAAGTCGTGCTCCACT
>JAHAWW010000355.1 GCA_018383375.1 Prevotellamassilia sp.
GTATCTTTGTAAAAGAATAAATTTCTCACTTATGAATATCAAACCTATTGCTTTTACCGCTTTGGCCTTGACTGCCTTGACTGCTACCGGGCAGAAAACCTGGACGCTGGAGGAGTGTGTGGACTATGCCATGCAACACAACATCACACTCAAGAAAAACGCACAGGCTGAAGCGCTCTCAACCGTGGAGGTGGATCGTGCCAAAGGCGCACTGCTCCCTTCGCTCAGTGCCAGTGTGGTGCAAGGCCTCACTTATCGCCCCTTCCAAGAGACAGGCGGCAGTATGGTGAACGGCGGCATTGCCTCTAACGCTGCCGACAAGGCCACACAGACCGGACAATATGGCGTCAATGCCAGCTGGACCGTATGGGACGGCGGACAAAACAAATACAACATTCAAAACGCCGAACTCAATCGCGAGAGTGCCGCCCTCACCACACAGCAGACGGCCAACAGCATCGAAGAGCAAATTGCACAACTCTATGTGCAGACACTCTACACTCGCGAGGCACTCAAAACCTATCGTCAACTGCTCGCGGCCGATTCGACCATCTACGAACGGGCTCAGACGATGTATCAAAACGGTAAACTCTCGCGTGCCGACGTGGTGAGACTCAAAAGTCAGGTGAGCAGTGCACGCTATGACGTGGTCAATGCCCAAAGCCAGATTGACCTCTGCAAAATGCAACTGCGCCAGTTGCTCGAACTCGACTATAATGAGGAATTTGAGATTGCCGACCTCCCCGTCTCAAACGAAACAGTCGCTGCACTCATTCCCAGTCTGACCGATGCCTATCTCGCCGCACTCGGTCAGCGCCCGGAGATTGCTCAAAGTGAGCTGGCCGTGGACCAAAGCCGACTGGCCACCAAGATTGCCCGCACCGGCTACCTGCCCTCCATCAGCCTGACAGGAGGTGTGGGCGACAGCCACCTCACGGGAACCAGCCAGAACTTCTTCAACCAAATGAAAAATAACTTCAACGCCAACATGGGGCTTTCGGTGTCTATTCCCATCTTCGACAAACGACAGACCAAGAGCGAGGTGGAGAAGGCACGCGTGCAGGAGGTGGTGAGCGACCTCGACCTGCTCGACGCCCAAATGACACTCTACAAAACCGTCGAAGGATTCTGGCAGAGTGCCACGACAAGCCGACAGAAATATTTGGCCTCGGTGGAAAACGTGGAGAGTGCCCAAGCCAGCTACGAACTGCTCACCGAACAGTTTAACGTGGGCGTGAAAAACATTGCCGACCTGCTCACCGGCCGCTCCACACTGCTCACAGCAAAACAAAACCTGCTGCAAGACAAATACACTGCCGTGCTCAACCGTGCCCTCCTCGACTTCTACGCCACGGGCGAGTTTCGCGCTTTGCAATAACACTCCTATAAATATATATACACACAACAGCATATGAAAAGCAAGAAAACCATTGTCGTCGGTCTCTGTGTCGTGGTCCTTTTGGGACTCGGTGCCTATCTCTTTATGGGAGGCAAGGCCGAACAGGAAATCAACTACGAAACCGCCAAAGTGCAACGTGCCACCATTGGCAGCACCGTCACCGCCACCGGTACCATCGAACCTGTCATAAAGGTGGAAGTGGGTACGCAGGTGAGTGGTATCATCAGCAAAATCTATGTCGACTACAACTCGGAGGTGAAGAAAGGCCAGCTTATTGCCGAGCTCGACCGCACCAACCTGATGAGCGAATTGGCCAGCGCCAAAAGCAATCTCGAGGCTGCCGGCAGCGACCTGAGTTATCAGAAGGCCAATCATAGTCGCATGAAAACCCTTCACGACAAAGGACTGGTGAGCGACGACGAATATGAAACCGCACGCCTCTCGCTCAGACAGGCGGAGAGCACTTATGACATGCGCAAAGAGGCCGTGGCCAAGGCGCAAACCAACTTGGGCTATGCCTATATCACCTCGCCCATCAACGGTGTCATCCTCAGCAAAGCTGTAGAAGAGGGACAAACAGTGGCTGCCGGATTTACCACCCCGACACTCTTCACCATTGCACAAGACCTCACCGACATGCGCGTGATTGCCGACGTCGACGAGGCTGACATAGGCGACGTGGCTGAAGGACAAAAGGTGGAATTCACTGTCGACGCCTACCCCAACGAAACCTTTGAAGGCCAAGTGACGCAGGTGCGTCAAGAAGCCACCACCGAGAGCAACGTCGTGACGTATGAGGTGGTGATTTCTGCGCCCAACCCTTCGCTCAAGCTCAAACCCGGTCTCACCGCCAACGTCACCATTCACACACTCGAACAACCCAACCTGCTCAGTGTGCCTACCAAAGCACTGCGCTTCACCCCCACGGCCGACCTGCTGCGTAAGGGCGACAAAATACAAGACTGCTCGGGCAACAAGAAAGTGTGGGTGCGCGAAGGCAATGTCATCAAAGCCTACGCCGTGCAGACCGGCATCACCAACGGCACGCTCACACAGATTGTCAGTGGCGTGAAAGAGGGTGTCGAAGTCATCACCGAGATTAAAGCCACGGTGCCGGGCGAGGAAGAAGCTGCTGCCGAAGAACAAGAGCGCAGTCCGTTTGCCCCAGGTCCGAGAAAGAAAAAGAAATAATCCCCAACCACTCAAATCGTCAAAACGCTTATGACTCAGCAAAAAAATAATGACGAGCGCAAGGTGGTGATTGAGTTGGACCACGTGAAGCGCAACTTCCTCGTGGGAGAAGAAGTGGTGCATGCCCTGCGTGGCGTCTCCTTCAAGATATACGAGGGCGAGTTTGTCACCATCATGGGCACCTCAGGCTCGGGCAAATCCACCCTGCTCAACCAGTTGGGGTGTCTCGACACACCCACCTCGGGCGAATATTATCTCGACGGGGTGGCCGTGCGCTCGATGAAACGCCGCGAAAGAGCCGTGTTGCGTAACCGCAAGATTGGTTTTGTCTTTCAAAACTATAACCTGCTGCCCAAGACCACGGCCGTTGAAAACGTCGAATTGCCGCTGATGTATAACACAGCCGTCAGCGCCAAAGAGCGTCGCGAGCGAAGCATCAAGGCCCTTGAGATGGTGGGATTGGGCAACCGCCTCTTCCATAAATCAAACCAAATGTCGGGCGGACAGATGCAGCGTGTGGCCATAGCCCGCGCACTGGTCTATGACGCGGCCGTGTTGCTGGCCGACGAGGCTACGGGTAACCTCGACACGCGCACCTCGTTTGAAATCCTTGTGCTCTTCCAAAAACTACACGCCGCAGGACGCACCATTATCTTCGTCACCCACAACCCCGAGATTGCACTCTATAGCAGTCGCAACATCGTCTTGCGCGACGGACAAATCAAGGAAGACACCATCAACAACAACATTCAGTCGGCAGCCGAGGCTTTGGCCGCTCTGCCCGTGCCTCAAGACGACTGATAGCTCCCCCTTCAACTAATCTCTTATGCATATTTCCAATCTTTTCAAGATAGCTTTGCGGGCCATTGCCGCCAACAAACTGCGCTCGTTTCTGACGATGCTCGGCATCATCATTGGCGTGGCCTCTGTCATTGCCATGATTGCCATCGGACAGGGCTCTAAGCAAAGCATTCAAAAGAACATCTCTGAGATGGGCTCCAATATGATTATGATTAACCCCGGACAAGATAGAGGTCCGGGCGGAGCCCGACAAGATGCCTCAGACATGCAGACGCTCAAGCTCAAAGACTATGAGTTGCTCAAGGAAAACTGCAAATATGTGGCCGCCATCAGTCCGCGAGTGAGCAAAGGCGGACAGTTTGTGGCCGGCAACAACAATACGCCCTCGACCATCTACGGCATTTCGCCCGACTATCTCGAGATACGTCAATTGAAGGTTGAAGACGGCGCCATGTTTTCAGACGACGACGTGCGCACCAGTGCCAAAGTCTGCGTCATTGGCAAAACCGTGGCCGATAATCTCTTCCCGGCCGGTGAAGACCCCGTGGGACGAGTCATTCGTTTCGGCACCATCCCCTTCCGCGTGGTCGGTGTGTTGAAGTCGAAAGGCTACAACTCTTTCGGCATGGACCAAGACGACCTCGTTTTGGCTCCTTATACCTCCGTGATGAAGCGTATTCTTTCGGTCACCTATCTGCAAAGCATCAACGCCTCGGCCATCACCCAAGACAAAACCCAGGAGGCCATAGACGAAGTCACCACCTTGCTGCGCGAAAGCCATAAACTCAAGGGTGAAGACGAAAACAACTTCACTATTCGCTCGCAAGAAGAAATGGCCTCGATGATGAACTCCACCAGCGACACAATGACCATCTTGTTGCTCGTTGTGGCCTGTATCTCTTTGGTGGTGGGCGGTATCGGCATCATGAACATCATGTATGTGTCGGTGACGGAGCGTACGCGCGAAATCGGTCTGCGAATGTCTGTCGGCGCTCGAGGCATCGATATCCTCAGCCAGTTTCTCATCGAAGCCATAATGCTTAGTGTGGCCGGTGGCATCATTGGCATCCTTGTGGGGCTCGGAGCAGCTTGGGGCATCAACGTCTTTGCCCATTGGCCCGTGCTCGTTCAGCCTTGGAGCGTACTGCTTAGCTTCATAGTCTGTACGGCCACCGGCATCTTCTTCGGTTGGTATCCGGCCAAGAAGGCTGCCCGTCTCGACCCTATCGAAGCTATTCGTTACGAGTGACCGTATGGCCGCTTGCCGGTCTTCGAGTTCAACATTGCCGTTGATATTCGGGCGGCCCACAACCAATTTCCTTCTTTATGTCTGAAGTCAAACCCACGGCCCTTGCCGCCAAGTCAAACTCGGAGCGCCTCATAGAGGCAGCCATTCACGCCTGCATCTGGATTTACATTTTCGTTTCGCCGTTGCTTATGCACCGACCGAACGAGTCGTTTGAGTGGGGGTCTTATCTGCAACGCCTCTATTTCCCGCTGTCGTCGTGTGCGGTGTTTTATCTCAACTATTTCTGGCTCATTCCGCGCTATTTCATTGAGAAACGATACCGCATGTTTGTGGTGCTCAATCTCATTGCCATCGTCTTGCTACTCTATAGTCGCGACCTCTACGCCATGTTGTTGCCTCCCCACGACGGACAGGCCCTGCGACCGCGGCGACGGATGCGGATGTATGGCGACGGCGGGCCTTCGGTTTGGTTTCGCTCGCTCTATTATCTGCGCAGTTTTGTCTCAATGGCCTTCATTGCCTTCATCGCCGTGGCCGTGAAACTCAGTGTGCGTTGGCGTCAAGCCGAGACGGCACGCAGGGAGGCCGAACTGCAGAACATCAAAAACCAAATCAATCCGCACTTCCTGCTCAACACGCTCAACAACATCTATGCCCTCACAGCCTTCGACCCCGAGAAGGCTCGCTATGCCATCGAAGAATTGAGCGGATTGTTGCGCTACGTGCTCTATGAAAACCAGGCCGGCGAGGTGAGCCTGAAAAAAGAAATGGACTTCTTGCAGACCTACATCGCCTTGATGCGTCTGCGCCTGGCCGACGGCGTGGTGGTAGAGGTGGAAATAGACTGCCCCAACCCAGAACGGGTGCAGGTGTCGCCACTCATTTTCATTTCGTTGGTAGAGAATGCCTTCAAACACGGCGTCAGTCCCACCAGTACCGGACACATCGTCATTCGT
Organism: Prevotellamassilia sp.; assembly: GCA_018383375.1. Classification (GTDB taxonomy): domain Bacteria; phylum Bacteroidota; class Bacteroidia; order Bacteroidales; family Bacteroidaceae; genus Alloprevotella. The sequence goes on from JAHAWW010000355.1 coordinate 5,597, forward strand.
ATGCAGGCTGATGACAAGACCATCCGTTTTGCCTGCCACAACACCAACTATCCCAAAGCCCACGACAAAAGTCCGGGTGGCATAGGACTTGACCAAGTGCGCCGCCGCCTCGATGCCGCCTATTCGGGACGCTATGAATGGCAATACGGAACGGAGCCCGACGGTCGCTATTATAATTCAAGTATTACCATTCACCTGAAATAATAATCTCACTCAAAATCAATAAATACGCGCTATGACTGACACTCTCACCTGTGCCATTATCGATGACGAGCCTTTGGCCGTGAAGTTGCTGGAGTCGTATGTGAAAAAGACACCATTCCTCACCCTGCAAGCCAGTTGGAACAGCGGAACAGCTGCACTCTACAACTTGCAGAGCCATCCCGTCGACCTGCTTTTTCTCGACATTCAGATGCCCGAGCTCGACGGTCTCGATTTTGCCCGTCTGCTATCGCCCGGCACGAGCATTGTCTTCACCACAGCTTTCAGCCAATATGCTCTCGACAGTTATAAAGTCAATGCCGTGGACTATCTGCTCAAGCCCGTGAGCTATGCAGATTTTCTCAGTGCGGCGCAGAAAGTGCTCGACAAACGCACGGCTCGTGGCGAACAGTCTTCACAGCCTTTGACCGCCGATGACGACAAAAACTCTTTTTTTGTCAAGAGCGACTATAAACTCGTGAGAGTCTATTTCGCTGATATTCTTTATATTGAGGGCCTGAAAGACTATGTCAAGATTTATCTGGTCGACGGCAGCAAACCCTTGCTTTCGCTATCGTCGATGAAGGCCGTTGAAGATTTCTTGCCGGCCGACCGTTTTTTGCGCGTACACCGATCGTTTATCGTCAACATGGCCCAAGTCAAGGTGATGGAGCGTGGGCAGATTGTGTTTGGCGAGCGGCGCATAACGGTGAGCGACAGCTATCGCGACCGTGTGCAAGCCTATGTGGGTGAGCGCCTATTGTCGGGGAGATAAATGGACGAAGATTTCAAAAGACTATCGGCCCGCCGAGCATAGTGCTTGGTGGGCCGATAATATATTGTATTATATTATTGCTTATACGTTTTGATATAAGCCATTACAATCCACGACCTTTCAAGAAGGCAGTATTGTCGGGCTTGCGGCCCATAAATTGCTCGAAGAGTACCATAGGTTCTTCAGAACCGCCACGTTCGAGGAATGTGCGGCGGAAACGCATAGACAGGTCTTTGTTCCACACCGACTTGCCCTTTTCAAAGACAGAGAAGGCATCCTTGTCGAGCACCTCGGCCCAGAGATAACCGTAGTAGCCGGCGCTATAGCCGCTGGCAAAGATGTGGTTGAAATAAGTGGAGCGGTAGCGCGGTGCAATCTCGGGAATGAGTCCCATAGCGTCGCACACCTTCTTTTCAAACTCGTCGATGTTGATGCCGTCAACGCTCTCCAGTTCGTGCCATTTTATGTCGAGAATAGAGGCGGCACAGAGTTCGGTCGTCATAAACCCTTGATTGAAGCAAGCTGCCTGTTCAATCTTTTTCACCAGCGAAGCCGGGATGGTCTGGCCTTTGTCATTCTTGGCATAGAGTTTAAGCAAGTCAGGCTGGAAGGCCCAGTTCTCATTGAATTGTGAGAACATTTCTACAAAGTCGCGCGTCACGCTGGTGCCACTCACAGAGGGGTAGTGACACTGCGAAAGCAGACCGTGCAGGGCGTGGCCAAACTCGTGGAAAAGAGTCTGCACTTCGTCAATGGTGAGATATTCACCCACGTTGCCCACATTCACAATGATGGGGCGCACCATCTTGCCGTCGGCATCGACGTACTGTTCGCGCACGTTGTTCATCCAAGCTCCGCCACGCTTGCTGTCGCGCGGATGGAAGTCGGTGGTGTAAATGCCCAGCAGCGAGCCATCAGCATCTATCACCTTATAAGTCTTCACCACAAGGTCATTATACGAAGGCACGCCGGTCAATTCCTCCATCTTGATGCCGTAGAGACGTTCGGCTGCGAGGAACATACCCTTTATCACGCGTTCGGTTTTGAAATAGGGCTTGATGATTTCGTCGTCGAGGTCAAATTTGGCCTTACGCACTTTTTCAGAATAATACCACCAGTCCCACGGCTCAATCTTGCTTCCGACCGGCAAAAGACCTGCTTTCACGTCAGCATCCATCAAGACCTGCATTTCTTTCACCTCACTGCGTGCTCTGACCACGGCCTTGTCCATAATGCCCTTCAGCATTTCGTCTACAGCCGCCGGCGTATGAGCCATTTTGGGTTCGAGGATATAGTCTGCCGGAGTCTTGTAGCCGAGAATGTTGGCCTTTTCAATTCTGAGTTTCATCACCTCAAGCACCAGAGCTTTGTTGTCGTGCTCGCCGCCGTTGGCGCAACGTGTCGTGTAGGCCTTCCACATAGCCTCACGCTTGGCGCGGTCGGTCGTTGTGGCCATAGCTTGAGGATATTCAGAGATGCCCACCCCAAAACGTGCTTTGAATGCATTGTTTTCGGCCAATATGTTGCTGCTGATTTTCTGTCCGAGCAGCGTGGTCTGCGTGTTGATTTCTTTGAGGCGGTCTTGCTTGTCGGCCGGCAGAGCGATGCCGTTTCTTTCAAAACTCTCAAAATGTTTTTTCAAGACCATTTGTTGTTCACGCGTGAGTGCAGACTGGTCTCCGTGGTAGAGTTGGGCAATGCGCTCGTAGAGTTTTTTGTTAAAGTTAATGGCCGCGCTATGTGCCGACATGAGAGGAATGGCTGCTCTCACCACCGAATCGAGCTCGTCTGTGCGGTCGGTCTCGGCCACGTTATACATCACGCCTCCCACTCGGCTGAGCAACTCTCCTGAGAGTTCGAGTGGAGCGATTGTGTTGTCGAATGTAGGTGTCTCGTTGCTTTCAGCAATTTTACAAACCGTTTCCCATTGCTGTTTTATTTCCTCCTGTATGGCCGGAATATAGTGTTCACACTTGATTTGACTGAAAGGCGGAATGCCGTAGGGGGTGTTCCATTCCGCAAAAAACGGGTTAGTCTGGGCTGTGGCCACCACCCCTGTAGCCGCCACAGTAAGCATAGCAAATAATTTTTTCATATCGTGAATAATGTTTTGTCGCATAGAACTGTAGAAACGCAGACAAAGATAGCTCAACGCGTGCGGTGGGCAAAATAATTGTATGGATAATTTGGGGGCGGATGAGTGAGAGCGGTCCATCACAAAGGATGGGGGAGAGAAGGGGAAATAGAGAGGGGAGGGGGAGGCTCAAATCAACTCTTGGAGCAATTATCGGCGGACGAAATCGTGGCGATGACGGAGGAACTTCAACCTCAAACCGAAGGTGCGGAAGGGAGAGAAGAGGTCGAGGCGGAAGATGGTCCACGCACTGAAACGACGCTCACCAAGAATGGTGCAGGTGCGGCGCAGGAGAATGTAGGGAATGATGAAGAAACCTATCAAGAGAATAAAGACGATGAGGTCGAAGGGGAGGGAGGACGTATGATAGGTGGGTGCGAAAACAATTGAGGTCGTTCGGAAGGCGATATAGGCCAGAATGGAGAGGACATAGAGCCATGAGGCCCATGAGGCGATGCTTTCGCGCCAGAAATAGCGTCGGGCAGGACGGCTCAAGAGAGTGTGAGTCTTCAGGTGGCTGAGGCGGTCGGTCTTGAGGGTCGATTTCAGTTTTGGCAGTGATTGCCACACGCTGGCTTCTGCGTTGGTCACCACTTTCGTGTCGCCCCTGCGGGCCAAATCGTCGATGAGTAGGTCGGCATAGCCCAGGCGATGGTTGAGGCTGGCGGCATAGCCTTGATGGGCAAGAAACCAGTCGCGACGGAAAGCAAAATTGCAGAAATCTCCACCAAAAGCCCTGCGACGGGCTGCGCGGAAACGCATCAGATTGCGGCGAAGGCGCTCGTAGATGGCACGGCGGGAATGGGCGGTGTGGTCGTCGTGCCAGTTGGCATAGCCGAGCACAAAGTTGACATCGTCTGCACAGGCCGTGCCTATCAAGTGAAGCCAATGCTCTCCTGAAGGGATGCAGTCTGCCGGCAAAATCACGCACCATGGCGAGCGGGCGGCCCTCACGCCTAAGGTGACGGCCAGCTTGAGGCGGTCGATGTATTTTGACGACGTCGGCACACGGGTGTAGCGTAGAGTGGGATTGGTTTTCGAAAGATGTTCAATCAAAATGCCCGTCTCGTCTGTTGAGCCTTTATCGGCCACAATGATTTCAAAACGTGGATGGTCTTGCTCCAACAACATCGGGAGCAACTGCCTCAGGGGCTCTGCCTGGTCCAGGCAAGGAACAATGATGCTCACTTCAGGGTTGGGCAGGGGTAGGCGGGCTAATGAAGACTTTACGGCAGGTGTGGTGAGCAGTGGGCTGAAAAACTTTTGGCCCAGAGCGTAATCTCTCCAGCGCAGTCTCCACACAACGAGCAATGCCAAAGTTGCCAGCGCCGGCAGGGCGTAGGTGGCATAAGACGTGACGAGGGGTGGAAGAAAGGGTATCATGCTGAGAGAATGAAGAATAGCATAGAGGATGGAGGCTTGTAGGCCCTTTAGCGACATCGACGACGAAATTCTGCGCAAGTGATGGCAGTGGCCATAGCCACGTTGAGACTCTCGACGGTGTCGCTGCCGGTGGGGTAGGTCGGAATGTGGATTTTGCGATTGACCAAGGCGGCTACTTCCGGCGAAATGCCGTTGCCCTCGTTGCCCATAATGATGAGGCCACCCGATGTGAGTGGTTCGTCATAGAGATTGTGACCTTCCATAAACGTGCCGTAGACGGGATAGTCTTCGGGTAGTTGCCTCAGCAAGTCAACGGGGTTGGCATAGACCAGATTGACGCGTGCCAAGGCTCCCATTGTGGCCTGTACGACTTTCGGTCCGTAGGCGTCGGCGGTGGAAGGAGAGCAAACGATGTCTTTGATGCCAAACCAATCGGCTATGCGGATGATGGTGCCGAGGTTGCCGGGGTCTTGCACCCCGTCGAGCAATAGGGCCAGATTGGCTGCATTAGGGATAAACGGTCGTGGTGTGGGTTTGTCGAATACAGCCAGCAGGCCTTGCGGGGTTTTGAGTTGTGAGGCAGTGGCCAGTTCTTTGTCGCTGACGGTACAGATTTCGTCGGCTTTTGGCATGGGGTGTGCGCTCATGGCTACCTCTGTGGCGCAAATCAACCGACACCTCAAGTGTCCGGCCAGTTCGCTCACGGCCTTATGTCCTTCGGCGAGAAACTGTCCGTTTTGGTCGCGAAAGCGTTTGAGGGCCAGTGCCCTTATGGTCTTGAGTTTGGCTTTGCTCAGCATAGTTGTTGAGATTGAGGTGTGGGAGGGTGGCTGTTATTAAGTAGCCGCCACCATAGTGGTAAAAGGTGAATGGGTACAAAAAGAGCCGTGAAAAGACTTTGCGTTTCACGGCTTTCTTCTGTGCTTTGTGGGCGCTGAGGGATTCGAACCCCCGACCCTCTGCTTGTAAGGCAGACGCTCTGAACCAACTGAGCTAAGCGCCCTTCTGTTGAAGGATTTTATTGTGGTGTGGCGGTTGTCAAGAAAGTGTGGGCGCTGAGGGATTCGAACCCCCGACCCTCTGCTTGTAAGGCAGACGCTCTGAACCAACTGAGCTAAGCGCCCTTCTGTGGCAAACCGTGTGGCCTTTGAGAAACGTGTGAGGTCTTGTTTGTGGGCGCTGAGGGATTCGAACCCCCGACCCTCTGCTTGTAAGGCAGA
>JAHAWW010000062.1 GCA_018383375.1 Prevotellamassilia sp.
CCACCGTTGTTTCTATCCGGTTGCAGCCTTTGTTTGTCATAGTGTCTTATGCGGGTTTACCACATTTCTTCGTTTTTGTCTGTAGGTGTTTTATTCCCTTTGTATGAGGGGTGTATGAGTGACGCTGCCAACATTTGGCATTGGGCTATCTCCACGTTGTTTGTTTCCAGCTTGACGGTAGGGGCGTGTCCAAGCGAGTATAAACGGCGAGCCCGGCTCAAAACCCTTTTTCGAGCCAGTCTTTCATTTGTGTGATGGTGGCGTCGGTAGCCGGAACGAGGGGAAGTCTAAGCCGAGAGGCGATGTCGCCGCGACAGGCCAAGAAGGTCTTGATGCCGGAGGGATTGCCGTCGACACTCATGAAATGATAGAGTTCGCGGAAACTGCGATGTATGCTGAGCGCCTCGTCGTGCTGCCCCTCAAGAGCGGCATGTACCATTCGGCCAAACTCCGCAGGATAGGCATTGCCCACTACGGATATGACGCCACGGGCTCCGATGCCAATGAGTTCGAGCGTAATGGCATCGTCGCCACTCAACACATCAAATCCCTCGGGGGCTCCGCTGATGATGGTCTCGATTTGGGCGAGATTGCCCGAGGCTTCTTTGATTGCCACGATATTATCCACATTGCGAGCCAGTCGCAGGGTAGTGTCGGCAGTGAGGTTTACGCCTGTGCGTCCGGGAACGTTGTAGAGCACAATGGGCAGCTTGGTGCTTTCGGCCACGGCTTTGAAATGCTGATAAAGTCCTTCGGCCGATGGCTTGTTGTAGTAGGGTGTGACGATGAGCAGACCGTCGATGCCGCCCAAGTCGGCATGGCGAATAGCGTCAATCACGGCTGCGGTGTTGTTGCCACCTGCGCCCAAGAGGATGGGCACACGACCGCCGACCGCCTCAACAGCAAAACGGGTGATGGCGTGTTTTTCGTCGGCGGTGAGACAAGGGGTTTCGGCTGTTGTGCCGAGCACACAAAGAAAGTCGATGCCGCCGGATATTTGTTCATCGATGAGCCGGCGCAGGGCGGTATAGTCTACTGCCCCCTCGGGGGTGAAGGGGGTGACGAGTGCTACGCCAAGTCCGGTGAAAGGGTTTTGGGTTTTCATTATATTTTGTTGAGGGATGTTTGTTTAGCGCGTGTATAGCCGCCAGTGGCCATTTATTGGGTTGATTGCTTTTTTTGTTCGAAAGCAGTGCCCCGCAGCCAGGTGTGCCTGTTTGATTTTTGGTCTTGTTGTATCACACCAATGGAGCCGAGCTCAAAGTTCTGCTTCTCTCATTCGTTCGGCGTTTTCGGCTAAAATGAGGTGGTCAATGCAGTCTTGAATGTCGCCATCCATAAAAGCAGGGAGATTGTAGATGGTGTAGCCGATGCGGTGGTCAGTGATGCGGCCCTGCGGATAGTTGTAGGTGCGAATTTTGGCAGAGCGGTCGCCGGTAGAGACGAGGCTTTTGCGTCGTGATGCGATGTCGTCTTCGTGTTTTTGTCGCTCTCTGTCGTAGATGAATGTGCGCAGACGTGCCAATGCTCTCTCTTTGTTTTTGGGTTGGTCGCGTGTCTCGGTGCACTCGATGAGGATTTCCTCGCTCTCGCCCGTGACGGGGTTGCGCCAATTATAGCGCAGGCGTACACCGCTCTCGACCTTGTTGACGTTCTGTCCGCCGGCACCGCTGGAGCGGAAGGTGTCCCATTTGATTTCGCCTTCATTGATGACTACGTCGAAGGCTTCGGCTTCGGGGAGCACTGCCACAGTGGCTGCCGAGGTGTGGACTCGGCCTTGGGTCTCGGTGGCCGGTACGCGTTGAACACGGTGTACGCCGCTCTCGTATTTGAGTGTGCCATACACATCGGTGCCGCTGATGGAGCAAACGATTTCTTTAAAACCTCCGGCAGCTCCCTCGCTTGCACCGGATACTTGCAATTGCCATCCGCGGCTTTCGCAATATTTGGCATACATGCGAAAAAGGTCGCCTGCGAATAGTGCTGCCTCGTCGCCGCCTGTGCCACCGCGTATCTCGAGTATGGCGTTTTTGGCGTCTTCGGGGTCACGGGGCATGAGGCTGAGTTTGATGGTCTGTTCGAGTTCGGGCAGTCTGTGTTCGAGCGCAGCGAGTTCGTCGCGGGCCATCTCTTTGAGTTCGGCATCGTTCTCGTTGAGCAGTATGTGTCGGCTCTCGTCTATTCCGCTGAGTGTGGCCGCATATTGTCGGCGAAGATTGTCGAGTGTTTCGAGGTCTTTATATTCTTTGGTCAACCTCACGTAGCGCCCTTGGTCGGCAATGACCGAGGGGTCGGCAATGAGTGTGGCCACTTCGTGGAAGCGGGCCTCGAGGCTTTCGAGTTTTTCGAGCAGTGTGTTCATAAATCAATAGTGGAACTCGCCCCACTCGCTTTTGATGGTGAGCGAACGCTGACCTTCTTCAATATGTCCGACAACTTGTGCGTCGATGTTGAAGCTGCGGGAGATGGCGATGATGTCGTCGGCATATTCGGGTGCCACGTAGATTTCAAAACGATGGCCCATATTAAAGACTTTATACATCTCGGCGGGGTCGGTGCCGCTCTCGTGGGCTATGGCTTTGAAGAGCGGAGGTGTGGGGAAAAGATTGTCTTTGACCACCCTGCAGTTGTCGCCGACGAAGTGGAGCACTTTGGTTTGTGCGCCGCCGGTGCAGTGCACCATACCGTGGATATGTGGGCGATGGGCATCGAGCACTTTTTTGATTACAGGGGCGTAGGTTCGTGTGGGGCTGAGCACGAGTTTGCCGGCATTGACGGGTGCGCCCTCGACGGCATCGTTGAGATGATAGCTACCGCTATAAATCAGTTCTTCGGGGACAGCGGCGTCGAATGTTTCGGGGTATTTTTCGGCTAAATATTTGGCAAACATATCGTGGCGGGCCGAGGTGAGTCCGCTGCTTCCCATTCCGCCGTTGTAGGCCGTTTCGTAGGTGCCTGTCCGGACGAAGAGAGTCCCACGATGACGTCGCCCGGACGGATATTTTTATTGTCTATCACGTCAGCTCGCTTCATGCGGCAGGTGACGGTCGAGTCGACTATGATAGTGCGCACCAAGTCGCCCACGTCTGCGGTTTCGCCTCCGGTGGCATAGATGCCAATACCCATATCGCGGAGTTGTGCGAGCAGTTCGTCGGTTCCGCCGATGATGGCAGAGATGACTTCTCCCGGTATGAGCATTTTGTTTCGTCCGATGGTTGAGCTGACGAGAATGCCCTCTGTTGCGCCAACGCAGAGCAGGTCGTCGGTGTTCATAATCAGAGCGTCTTGTGCTATGCCTTTCCACACAGAGAGGTCGCCGGTTTCGCGCCAATAGGCATAGGCCAAACTTGATTTGGTGCCGGCTCCGTCGGCGTGCATAATGTTGCAATATTCCGGATCGCCTCCGAGGATGTCGGGGATGATTTTGCAAAATGCTTGTGGGAAGAGGCCTTTGTCGATGTTTTTGATGGCCGCATGCACGTCTTCTTTCATTGCCGAGACGCCGCGCATCATGTATCTTTGCTTACTGTCTATCATAGCGTTTTGTTTGTATGATTGGGCTGTGAAGTTGTTTATTTGGCTGCAAAATTACGCAATATTTATCACGTATGATGTGTGGAGATGTTGGGATGTGTGTTTTTATTGAATGGCGTCACTCCGCCAAGCCATTATGTTTCGCTGCCTGCTGTCTTGTCAATGAGCGTGAGGAAGTCGGTTTCGCTCATTATCTTCACGCCGAGTTTTTGTGCTTTTTCGAGTTTTGAAGGTCCCATATTGGCTCCGGCCAAGATGAAGGAAGTTTTACTCGAGATGCTCGTGACGTTTTTACCGCCGTGTGCTTCGATGAGTTTTTTGTATTCGTCGCGTGAATGTTGGGTGAAGGTGCCACTGACGACGACCGTCTGGCCCGAGAGACAATCAGAGAGGGTTTCGGTCTCGGGCATAGCCATGTTCACCCCGGCGGCCTGCAGTCGGGCCACAAAGTCGAGGTTGCGTGGATTGGCGAAATATTCGGCCACAGCGCCGGCTATGATTGCTCCGATGCCCTCCACGCTGAGCAACTCTTCCATGCCGGCTTGGCGCAGGCGCTCGATGGTTTTGAAATGTGCTGCCAACGATTTAGCGGCCACTTTACCCACAAAACGTATGCCGAGTGCAAAGACCACTCTGTCGAACCCGGCTTCACGGCTACGGTCGATGGCTTTGATAATGTTTTGAGCCGAGCGTTCGCGAGTACCATAGGCTCCTGAGAGGTCTTTGACGCCCAGCCGGTAGAGGTCGGCAGCATCGTGGAGCAGGTCACGCTCAAACATCTCGTCGACACTCTCAGGGCCGAGCGAACTGATGTTCATGGCATCGCGGCTGATGAAGTGCTCTATGCGGCCCTTAATCTGTTGCGGACATCCGGTGGCATCGGGGCAATAGGTGGCGGCTTCGCCTTCGTAGCGCACAAGTGGCGCACCGCAATCGGGGCAATGGTCAATAAATTTGACTTTCGGGCCCAACTTCTCATCGCGCAGCTCTTTGGCCACGCCGACAATTTGCGGAATAATCTCGCCGGCTTTTTCCACATAGACCATGTCGCCGATGTGGAGGTCGAGTCCGGCGATGATGTCTTGGTTGTGAAGGGATGCGCGACGAACCATCGTGCCTGAGAGCTGAATGGGCTCCATATTGGCCACCGGCGTGACGGCACCGGTGCGCCCCACGTGATAGGTCACTTCGACAAGACGCGTCAGGGCGCGCTCGGCCGGATACTTATAGGCAATGGCCCAGCGTGGCGATTTAGCCGTGTAGCCCAACGCTTTTTGCTGACGAATGCTGTCCACCTTGAGCACGATGCCGTCTGTGGCCACGGGGAGGTTTTTGCGTTGTTCCTGCCAATAGTCGATATAATCAAAGACGGCGTCAAGGCCGGTGACGCGTTTCATAGCCTCCGACACCTTGAAGCCCCACCCACGTGCCATCTCAAGGTTGGCGTAATGGCTCTCGGCCGGAATGTTTTCGCCCAAAAGATAATAAAGACGGGCGTCGAGACCACGCTCGGCCACCACTGCTGAATTTTGGCTTTTGAGCGTACCAGATGCCGCATTTCGTGGGTTGGCAAAGAGGGGTAGCTCGCGCAGCTCTCGCGCTTTGTTGAGCTGTTCGAAGCGCTCCCAGGGCATGAGGATTTCACCTCTGATTTCAAACTCGTCGGGCCATCCGGCTCCTTCGGGCAGCACGAGGGGGATAGAGCGTATGGTGCGCACATTGGCTGTGACATCATCGCCGAGGGTGCCGTCGCCTCTCGTGACAGCTCTGACCAGTCGGCCTTTTTCATAAATGAGCGATATGCCCAACCCGTCAAATTTCAGTTCACAGCAAATCTCAAAGGGTTCGCCGCCCAGTCCCTCCTCTATGCGGCGATAAAAAGCCTCGACATCGCCGCGATTATAGGTGTTGCCGAGAGAGAGCATGGCATAGCGGTGAGGCACCTGTTCAAACTTATGGCTCAAGTCGCTCCCCACACGTTGCGTGGGCGAATTGGCATCAAAAAGTTCGGGATGATGGCTTTCGAGTTCGGCCAGTTCGGCCAGCAGACGGTCAAACTCGCGGTCTGATATTTCGGGTCGGCTCTCCACATAATATAAATAATTGTGGTGGTGGAGGGTGGCTCTCAACTGAAGGATGCGCTCCTTCTCGCTTTGGTCGAATAAGCTCATTGCCGGGGGGTGAAGAAATTAAACGGAAGGTATATAAAGATTTACACAGTGGCTTAGGCTTCCGGGCAGAGCATGATGCCGCTGAAAATCCTGCCACTGCCTGTGCCCAGTCGGCGTGCCGAGAAAAACCGTTGGTCGGTCTTTGTGCAGATGTCGGCCACCATGATGTGGGGGAAGGGGATGCCGGCGTTCAGCAGTTCGTCGGCACAGGCAGCGCTCAAGTCGATGTGCCATTTTTCGCCGTTGGGCGCGGCATATTTGCGACCAATCGAGTCGAGGTTGAAACCGGCTGCAGCAAAGG
>JAHAWW010000005.1 GCA_018383375.1 Prevotellamassilia sp.
CCTGCCATAATAGGCGACCTGGCTTATATTTTGATTTGTGCCGGACTGGTCACGCTGCTGTTCAAGCGCTTGGGCCAGCCGCTCGTTTTGGGCTATATCGTGGCCGGTTTTGTCGCGGGGCCGCACATGTCTTTCACGCCCACTGTTGGCGACACGGGCAGCATACAGACATGGGCCGACATCGGTGTGATTTTTTTGATGTTCACACTCGGACTGGAGTTCAGCGTCAAAAAAATCTTCAAGATGGGCATCCGGCCGGTGGTAGCGGCGTGCGTGGTGATGTTTTGTATGATGAGTTTGGGCGACCTCGTGGGGCATCTCTTGGGCTGGAGTTCCATCAACAGTCTCTTCCTCGGCGGAATGCTGGCCATGTCGTCGACTACGATTATCTACAAAGCTTTCGACGACCTCGGCCTGCGCCAAAAAAAGTTTGCCGGCGAGGTGTTGAGTGTGCTCATCCTTGAAGACATCCTGGGCATTTTGTTGATGGTCGTGTTGAGTGCCGTGGCCGTGTCGCGTCATCTTGAAGGTATGTCGCTGGCCCTTAGCCTGATGAAGTTGGCGTTTTTCTTGATATTGTGGTTTACGATAGGCGTGTTTGTCTTGCCCACATTTTTGAAGAAAAGCCAGCGTTGGATGAGCGGCGAAACCATTCTCATTGTGTCTGTAGGCTTGTGTTTTGCGCTTGTTGCCTTGGCCGCCAAGGTGGGCTACAGTTCGGCTTTAGGGGCTTTTATGATGGGCAGTATAATGGCAGAGACCACCCATGCCGAGACCATAGAGCGCGTGGTGGCTCCGGTGAAAGACCTCTTTGGCGCCATCTTTTTTGTGTCGGTCGGTATGCTCGTAGACCCTGCCATTATTGTGGCCTACTGGCCGGCCGTGTGTGTCATCACATTGACGATTATCTTCGGACAAATGATATTCGGCACGTTGAGTTTCGTGCTTTCGGGAGAGTCGCTCCGTACGGCAATGCAGTGTGGTTTTTCGCTCACTCAGATTGGTGAGTTTGCCTTTATCATTGCCTCTATGGGCATCAGTCTGGGCGTGATGGGCGACTTCTTGTATCCCGTTGTTGTGGCCGTTTCGGTGGTCACCACTTTTCTGACGCCTTATATGATCAAAGCTGCATTGCCGGCCTACTCAATGCTCGCCCGGCTCATCCCCGAACGTGCATTGAACCGACTCGATAGCAGAGGCTTGGCAGGAAACGAGAGTCGTAGCGAGTGGCACACTCTGCTCCACGCCTTGGCCATGCAAACGATTATTTATTTCACGCTCAGTGTCGCCGTAGCCACATTGTCGCTCGGTGCTTTCGTTCCCCTGCTGCGCGCGGTTTTGGGGCTATATGCCGGTTCGGCTTTGGCTCTGCTGCTCACCCTGGCGTTGCTTTCGCCCCTGCTGAGAGCCATTGTGATGAGAAAGAACCACTCGCTTGAATGGCAATCCATAACCAAGAGAGGCCGCATACCACGAATGTGGCTTCGGCTCACCTTAGTGATTAGAGCGGCGCTGGCCACAGCAGCGGTTTGGTATGTTGTCCATCTCATTTCGCCGTTCGGGGGCAATCTGCGCCACGTGGTCCACGCCGCACTTGCCTTGTTGTCTGTTATGCTGTGCGTGTGGTCAAGGTGGGTGAAATGGTGTAGCATTCGCCTTGAGAGACGTTTTGTTGAAAACCTGCGTATGCGTGAAGTCAGTGCCTCGCGTCGCAGTGCCACGCCTGGCTATGCAGGCCGACTGTTGAGCCACAATATGCACCTGGCTCATGTCACCCTTCCGGCAGGCAGTGCCATGGGCGGACAAACACTTGAGCATCTCGCATTGGGTCGTCGCTATGGCATCCATGTGGCGGCCATTGTGCGTGGTTCGCTGCG
>JAHAWW010000006.1 GCA_018383375.1 Prevotellamassilia sp.
ATTGGAGGGGCTGTAGAGCTGAATGGAAAAAATTGTGTGTTCGGCCGCCCTGAAAGGGCAGCCAAACACGGATGAAATGCTTCATCGCCGTGATTGGCGTGATTGGAGCGTCCAGTCACAGCAAAGCACTCACACTCAACACGATACAAGCCCGTGATTGTGTGATTGGAAAAAAGGCAACATTTTGGGGGAAGAGAAATTGGGATTGTTGTAAACAAATAAATGCTTTGCAAATATCTCATTATCTTTGTAAAAGACGTAGAGAATAAAAAACAATGATATCCCTCTATTTCTGATTGTTTTGAATGGTGTATTGCTAAACAACGTATAAAAAAGAATGCGTAAAAATCCAACTATGCAAATAGGTTGCACAATTGATTTGTAAATTTGCCAAAAAGTTAGTATATGAGCAACAAGGTCAATAACTTTCAAGAAGAGTTTTCCATCCACGATATAGAGGTGGCGAGGGATGTTAGTGCGACACATAATTGTGGAATGTCACGGATTGCCCTAAAAGCTCCTGAACAAATCTATAGAATTCAAAAATGGCTTATGAATGAGCCAGATAGCACCTCTGGATTAATTATAGCCACTACACTAAAACTGGATTATGCAATTCAAGTTTGGTGTAAGGCTGCTCTTATCTCTGCAAAGAATCCAAGTAATCTGCTCTATTATTGGTGGCTTCAATGGTCCACTGACGGCACTCCTTTCAATAAATTGGTGTATAGCAAATTTTATAGAGACATCACCGTAGAGCAACTGCTCCAATGGTTTTGGGATTTATTAGAGACCATAGCCAACTCTGGCGAGATAAAAGTAACAGAGGGGTATCATATTTGTTGTGAAGGCGTTGGAGATACGGGGCCAAATGTCAAATGCAATCTTGTTTTAGATGCAGAAACAGGCAAAGAGATAACGAAGAAAGTTGACAACGTCTATACTTATCCATACAATAAGGAACCCAAGACATACAAATGGGAAGAAATAAAAGATTTGTTTTGTGAAATGACGTTAGACCAGTTGCGACTTACTATGCCTGACAAGCTGCACAATCACACATCTTTGGATGATACACTTTTAGGAGCTTGCTTCGAATGGGATGTTGAACAGATTAAACTTGCAATGAAACGAGGAGCCAATATCAATTGCTTAGATAAAAGAGGTGAATCTGTTTTACAAAAAGCCGTTGAATATTATAAAGACCATAATGTCTTAATAGACAATAATTATTCAGAAGAGGAACTTGCAGCCATTGCAAATGCCAATGAACAAAAGTGTAAGGAAATAGTAGACTTGCTGCTTTCTTATGGTGCAGACATCAATCTATTCGGATATGCTGGAATGACTCCTTTGACGTGTGCATACTACCAAGGAAGTCCGGAAATGATAAAGTTCCTTCTTGAACGTGGTGCCACTCCAAACTGGAATTGTTATCTTGAAGATTGCGAATACTGGCCTAAATTAAAGAATGTTCGCTCAACTATTCTTGATGTCATCGATGATTTAATATATGAGGACTATGGAGACACAGAGCGTGAAATAGAAACTATTATAAGGGATGCCGGTGGCAGACAGTATGTGTGGGACTTCAACCCTTGGAGCTATGAAAACATAGGGAAATATGTTATCCATATGGTACCATGTACCGAAGATGACAAACTGTTCTTCGACAACTCAAGATGGTGTATTGGCACGTCTTCAAAACTAACGATAGAGGATAAAGAAGTCAATAAAACCCTCATATCGCTCGAAAACATTGAAGGGTTGAATGGGTGGGTAAATGATTTCCAAACAAATATCGAAAATCCCGATTATAATTGGCAATCATGGAAAAAACGTGGCTTTGAATTAGCTAATAAGGTAGCAGCACTGTTGCCTGATTCTACATCACTCTTTTTCCTTTACGACAATGAGAAGATTGTGGAGAAAGCCACGTGGCATCCTTCACGTAAGCCAAAACCAAACGAATTACAACTTTGTTACGACGGCGACCCTATTAGGGTAAAGTAATAACCGAGTGAAAACATAATAGCGAAGTATGTCAAACGATATAATAAGCGATTTCTGGAAGAAGGCAACTACAGCTAAAAAATGTGAGGAAGCCGGTCTCTGGGGGCTTATAACGCCCAACGGAGAAGTCGTATTAAAACCGAAATACGACCAGATAGAAGTATGCGCAGACTTCATCTATGCTCATTATGGCACACGCCACAAGTTTTTCTACAAGAACGGTAGCCAATCTGATTGTGCAGATAGAGAAGACGAGCGTCAATTCTATGAAAATGGTAAGGTAGGCTTAAAGGATAACAATGGAAATATATTGATACCAGCCCAATATGATGAAGTCTATGAATGGGGGGACGATTGTGATGTGATATATGTTCGATGCGGCAAGGAGTTCCACTACTACAGTCATAACCTTGAAGAAATACTGAAAGATGTGGATTTCATAGAAGAAGATGCCGAGCCAGAGTATCCATATTCTATAGGTGAAGACCAAAATCGCAATGTGATGTTATGCGTAGAGCCTATTTCAGCAAAAGAGGGGAATAGAGATTGCTTTGCTTATGGACAATGGGTTAGACTAAATCGCATTCGTTGTAAAGATGTTAGGAAAATTTTCTCTAATTGTGAAGTAGTGAACATACCTTTGGATGCTATTGAGAAGTTCGAAGATAAGCATACTTATATCTATTCAGCAAGAATGAGTAGGTGCAAAGGCGTATTTCCTATTGTGGCATGTATTGAGAAGTTTAAGACTTTAGGCTGTTACGATTCATCTTGGAATTACCTTTTGAAAATCAGCATCAACAGGAACACAGGCATTGATCCACACGACCTATATGGTGCCATCAAGCATTTTGAGAACATTGAGTATGACAAATGTATTCGGTTTGACATCGCGATAGATTATGATGACACATTAGAAGAGGGAGAAGTTCAGGTGTTGCAAATTCATTATTTCTGGGACGATATGGGCGAGTTCCTTTATGACAGCTTTCGGCAGACTACCTTGAAAGAAGGAACAAAAGAAGAGATAGAAACCGCTCTAAATGAAATGTCGCCGCATACGAGGCATAAGATGTTGTTAGAAGCATATTGGTGGATTGGTTATACAGAGAAGAGAGATTGGAAAGAAACAGAGAATGTTCTTGACTATCTCTTTTCGGAAGGCAGCGCCAACGTCACCATGCTAATAAAAAGGCATATAGAACTTAATCCATATTGGATAGAAGACGTTTCTGAAGCAGAATGGCATTATAAGGAAAAGGTTATTAGCTGGGCGATTTCCAAAGGTGGCCAACTTAATTATATTCACAATGCTATGACTCCGTATGAAGAGTTTTTGGCAAATCTGAAAGATGCCATCGAGATGAAGAATGAAGGCAACAAATCAAAGGCTTCAATAAAGAATGCCGAAAGATTTGCTGAATGGCTAAAAGAGCATGGCGCAATCTCTTCAGCTGAACAAAGGATGCTTATCTCTTCCAATATTGATGGCCTATCAGCCAAAGAAGTAATAGATATTGTACGTAAAATATAATGGGAGGTATAGTTATGAAACAAATACAACAACTGATCAACGTTGGCATTGCCTATCCGGATGCCATTAGAATTTGAAGGAAGACCAGACGCAGAATGTGGCTCAGATATTGGGAAACACTTAATTGTGTTCACACAGTGCCGGATTATCATTTCGGCATATACATCAAAGAGCCTGCCCCCCTCGATGCAGCAACCCACGTATGCGACCAATCTTGCTCTCCCATTGCTATCAAGGTAAAGATGAGCTAATTCTGGAAGCGAAGAAGCCCGAATTTTCACGCTACAAATATATTGGTGAAGAAACTATGAATACAGCGTTCTTCTTGGAATCTCTTATCAAAAACGAAACCACTAAATAATCAAATCATTATGGAAGGTGATATAGTTTATAGTAAGTCGGACTATATTGAACGCGAAAATGCGAGAGTCCGTAAGCTGCGTGAGGCTGCATTAAAGAAATGTGGAACCTTGGCACTTTCGTGTTCGGCAATTGACAATAAATGGGGTATCTGGATGTCAATTGGTGATGAGAAGTTACTCGTCAACCCAGTAGAGTTGGTCAGTTCGATTTTTGAGGACAGCACATATTATATGCTGGAGTCTCAAAAAAAGGACATACCCGGCTACTTCATTGTAGAAGTGGAGAAGAAAGACTATTGTTATCATTGGACTTTATCACATACCATGCTCAATTTCTCTTCAGAAAATCGCTTCGTTCAAGAGGAATATGTATCTGCTATTTTTGATGCTATTTCGCAACTATATGAAGCTATTTTGGCTGGCGGTGAATTAGCCTATGATAGAGATGTATATAAAGAAAGCGTAGTTTCATGCTATAAGCAATTACAGGTAAAATGTACTTGGCCTTCCTATATTCGCAAAACGACTAAGGATATTCATGTTGAGGATTTTTACTTTGATGTAGTACCTGGAAACGAAGGTGAACGCTTTACCATTGGCATCGGAAAGCGTACTTATTCCACATGGTTTACACATTGGGATGGCGACCTTGAAAGGATTCGGCATCAATTTGAATCGTACACTTTCGAGCATAAGGCAGAGGTGAAAATAACCTTTGATATGTCTGAAACCATCATAAAATTGGAAGGCATTAGTGTCATTGACAAAATCAATGAGACTGGAGAAGGGATTGGTTTCAAGTATAAGGACTATATGCTGGTAACAATTATTCCAAATGAATTTGTAAAACAGCCTATTTTCAAGGGATATTGTGATAGAGAGCAAGTGCTAAAAAACCTGTACAATGGTTTGCTACGCATGGCTTTGGATCATCCTATTTCTGGAAATGAAGATGTTCCAGACATGCTAAACGCATACAACATGGTTAAGTCTCCCCTCATTGAAGACTATATCACGGGACGTTACAAAAATCGTAGTGATAAAGAGTGTGCCATTAGGCAAACTATGGTGAAGCATATCATCACAATAGACCCTGACATTGCCCAGCTGTTTCACGATGAAGAAGGAGTTTCTTATGAGGTCGAAAGAGATGGGACGTTTGATTTCGTCTATGACAGGAATGGGAAACCAATTGTTATTAAGGACTTTCTCACTTGGCATAACGAAATCAACCAGATAGTCATTGACACTGAAACGGGGCGTCCGTACACAATGGATTGGGAGCAATATCACTGTCGGGGCGTGGAATTAGCACAAGAATTACGAAAGGTTCTCTCACCAGATTTCGACCTTTGGTATAAAGCCCCATTTGAAGACAAATCTGGTATAATAAAGCATCCATTTTTGGTTCTTGAACCCCATGTTTCAGAGTGAGAATTATAAGGCAAGATTCCGTAAGCGATAAGTCAAGGAACTCACCCCTTTGTACAGCCTGGACATCATTAGATGTTTGCAGCCGCGTGGGGTGAGTTTCATTCTTTATTTTTCAACACAGACTAAACAATTTCAACAATCCATAGACTACCTCCAAAAGTTTGATGCCATAGCTCACTTTAATTACATCCAATCCTCCAAACCGCCCAATTTCATCTTAACTTGCTTGCAGCATTATCATAATCAGCCTCACAAGTTATTTTATCGCACTAAAAAAATTATTTATTTGTGGCAATCCTTGTACGGTTTTGTCATAAAACCTATTTTTAAGGGTTGTGCAGAGTTTATCAACTCAACCCTACATCGCCCGGCATTTTGCAGTTCAACAGCTGAGGCCCGTCAGAATGTAGAATTGCGGAGTTTTGCACAAGATTTGTAAAAACGTAAGTTCTTTTGAAGCAAAAAAACAACTATGTCCCATACAATCCGCGCCGGCGAATATACGCCTCGACCGCCGGAGGCAACATGCGGCTCACGTCTGCGCCTTCATGCAACGCGCGGCGGATGTCGGTGGAACTGAAGGGATAGAGCCGCTCCGGATTGAGCAACGTCACACCGGCCGGCAGTTTGTCTGCTTCGACAAAGTAACCTTCTCGGGGATAAATGATTATGGGCGTATTCTGCAGTATCTCTTCATAATGTGCCCAGCGGTCGAAACAGCTCCAGTTGTCGGCACCGACGAGCAAGGCGAACTGCGTGTCGGGATGGTGGCTACGAAGAGCCTCGAGTGTGCGCCATGTGTAAGACGGGCGCGGCAGCGAAAACTCAAAATTGCTTGCCTTGACGCCCGGCTGGTCGGCGGTGCCCATTCGGGCCATCTCAAAACGCAACGTTTCGTCAAGAAGTTCGGCTGCGGGTTTGAGCGGATTATGGGGTGAAACCATAAGCCATGTTTCGTCGGCCAATCCCCGCTCGACGACTTCACGCGCCAATGCGAGGTGGCCGAGGTGAATGGGATTGAACGAACCGCCAAAAAGAGCTACGCGTTTCATATAAATCGGTGTGATGCGTAGGCCTATGACTTAAGAAAGGCTTCGACACAGGCGGCAACTTCGGCCTTGGCGCGCTCGAGGTCGTCGTTGATGATGACGCGGTCGAACTTGTCGGCAAAGGTGAGCTCAAACTCGGCACGGGCCAGACGGTCGGCGATGACCTCGGGACTGTCGGTGCCACGACCTTCAAGCCGACGGCGGAGGGCTTCGATTGAGGGCGGCTGGATGAAAAGGCTCAAAGCACGGTCGCCATATATCTGCTTGATGCGCTGACCGCCGAGCACGTCGACATCACACACCACATTGTCGCCCTGAGCCAACTGACGGTCTACCTGTGCGCGCAAAGTGCCATAGTAGCGGTCTTTGTAGACTTCTTCGTATTCCAAAAACTCACCGGCTTCGATGCGACGACGAAACTCGTCGGGGGTGAGGAAGAAATATTCCACACCGTCGCGCTCGGTGCCACGAGGCGGCCGGCTGGTGGCTGAAATGGAGAAATGCAGACCAAGCGGCAAAGACATCAGACTGTTGATGAGTGTGCTCTTGCCGCTGCCGCTGGGGGCAGAAAAGATGAGAAGTTTGCCGGCGGCGATAGTGTCGGATTGTTTGGTCATGGTGGTTTGAATAAAAGAGAGTTGGGGAATATGGATATCTACCCGAGCGGCTGCGCCGGGTGATGGAGAGCCTGTGTGTGGAACATTCAGACGGGGCGGGGACCTTCACGAGACTACCGCCGAACTGAGGCGGGGCCTCAGAGCACATTGAGCACCTGCTCTTTAATTTGCTCGAGTTCGTCTTTCATTTTCACCACGATGTTTTGCATCTCGGCCTGATTGCTTTTGGAGCCGGTGGTGTTGATTTCGCGCCCCATCTCTTGGGCAATGAAACCGAGTTTTTTGCCTTGGCCATGACCGACAGACATCGTGTCGACAAAATATTTCAAGTGGTTGGCCAAACGTTGTTTCTCTTCGCTGATATCGAGTTTCTCTATATAATATATGAGTTCCTGCTCAAGGCGGTTTTTGTCGTAGTCCACACCTTTGAGTTCGGAGAGACGGTCGTAAAGGCGCTGACGGATTTTTTCGACACGCGACTGCTCAAAGGGTTCGATGGCGGCCAAGAGAGCCGATATGTTGTCAATCTTTTCTTTGAATTTCTTATAAAGGGCTTCACCCTCTTGACGGCGGAAGGCGACAAGCCCGGCCACGGCTTCTTCGACCACTCGGCGAGCCACCTGCCACTCGTCGTCGGTGAGCACCTCGTCGTCGGCGGCCTTGAGGGTGTCGGGCAGACGGAGGATGACATTCCAAATGTCGGTGCCGGGATGAGCAATGCCTGTTTGCGCACAGACGGCCTCGATTTGCCGCTGATAGTCGGCCACGGCATCGGGATTGATTGAAGCGGTGTGGGCACCGGCTGCGCTCTCAATCCACAAAGAGAAATCCACTTTGCCACGCTCCACAGCTGCGGCAACAAGCCCGCGCAACTCCATCTCTTTTTCACGATACACGGGCGCCAGACGCATATTGAGGTCGAGGGCTTTGGAATTGAGTGATTTTATCTCGGCAATGATTTTCTTGCTGCCGAGGGTGGCTTCGGATTTACCGTAGCCGGTCATTGAGTCTATCATAATGTTGAGCTTTAATTGTTTGCGAAGTTGATGGGTGTTGATGGGTGTTGATGGGGCTATGATTGATGAATGCCCATCCCTGCCAAGCAGCTGCGATAGGTCAACGCGAAGATGGCTATCACGGCAAAACAGAGCAAGGGGACACTGAAAGAGAGCGACATGATGCCCGACACGTCGGCAATGAAACCCATAAGCAGAGGAGCGACGGCACCGCCGACGATACACATGATGAGCAACGACGAGGCCATCTTGGTGTGACGGCCAAGGCCACGAATGGCCAAGGCAAAGATGGTGGGAAACATGATGCTCTCACACAAGAAGCAGACAAAGAAGGCATAAAAGCCCACCGTGCCTGCAAGCGTCATGATGACGAGCATTGACATCGTGGCACCTATGGAAAAAAAGAGCAACAGCCGCTCCGGACTGAGGTATTTCATCAAAAAACTGCCGCCCATTCGTCCCAACATAAAGAGGCCCATGCCGAGGAAACCAAGCCACAGGGCGGCATCGTTTTTATCCACACCGGCACACTCTTCGGCATAGTTGATGAAGAAACTGTTGATGCCGGTCTGGGCGGCGACATAGAAGAAGAGCGCAACAAGGCCAAACAAGAAATGACGCTGACGCAACAAGGGGCGGTCGGCTGCGGGAGACAAATGTGACTCTGCGGCATCGGTAGTGGAAGCGACTTCGGGCAACTTGACCACGACAAAAACGCCCAGGATGAGTA
>JAHAWW010000011.1 GCA_018383375.1 Prevotellamassilia sp.
GCATCGTCGAAACCTGCGGCAGCGGCATCTTCTTTGCTCGAGGCATAAAACAGACGACTGATATGGGCCCAATAAATGGCACTCAGACACATGGGGCAAGGTTCGCAAGAGGAATAGAGGTCGCAGCCGGTGAGGTCGAAAGTGCCCAGCTCAAGGCCGGCCGCACGTATGGCTTGTACTTCGGCATGAGCCGTGGGGTCGTGGTTGGCCGTGACGCGGTTGACACCGGTGGCTATCACCCGGCCGTCTTTGACAATGACTGCCCCAAAGGGACCACCTCCGTTCTCGATGTTGTCGGCGGCCAAACGAATGGCCTGGCGCATGAAGTCTTCTTCTTTTGGAGTCATAAGGCTTGGTGTTGAGGATGTGTGGTGGCGAAGTTAGGCCAAAATGGTTTTCCCTACCATTTTTTTGCTGACTTTTTGCGCTCTCGTGTGGTTAAATTGAGTAAATTCGCTCATCAACTCTCCATAATTGCCTTGCCCTACAGACGGCCGAGCATATTTTCAAACAAAAAAACATATCCACCACCATGACAGACATCACTGAACGTTTTTTGAAATACGTCAGCTTTGACACCCAAAGCGCCGATGGCACCGGCCATGTGCCCTCGACAGAAAAACAATGGGCCCTTGCCCGCTATCTGAAAGACGAACTGACAGCCATGGGACTCACCGATGTGGTGCTCGACGAGAAGGGTTATCTCTATGCCACGCTTCAAGCCAACACCACGGCACAAGACATTCCCACCATTGGCTTCATTGCACATATTGACACAAGCCCCGACTGCTCAGGGGCCAACGTCAAGCCACGCATCATCAGAAACTACGACGGTGGCGAGCTCGTGCTCGACGCTGAGGCCGGCATCGTGACAAGACCGGAGAAATTTCCCGAACTGCCGGACCACGTCGGCGAAGACCTCATCGTGACCGACGGCCACACCCTGCTGGGCGCAGACGACAAGGCCGGCATTGCCGAAATAGTCTCTGCTATGGATTTCCTCCTCCATCATCCGGAAATCAAACACGGAAAAATACGCGTGGCCTTCAATCCCGACGAAGAGATTGGCCTTGGCGCACACGACTTTGACGTGGAGAGGTTTGGGGCAGACTGGGCCTACACGATGGACGGCAGTGAGGTGGGCGAAATAGAATTTGAAAACTTCAATGCCGCAACAGCAAAGGTGAAGGTGCACGGCGTGAGCGTGCATCCGGGCTATGCCAAAAACAAGATGGTGAATGCAGCCCGTGTGGCCACTGAGTTTGCCGCCCTGATGCCCGAAACCGAAACGCCGGAACACACTGAGGGCTACGAGGGTTTTTATCATCTCATCGCCATGGAGGGTTCGGTTGAAGAAGCTACACTGACCTATATCGTCCGCGACCACGACCGCACGATTTTCGAGGCCCGCAAACGCCGGCTGGCCGAAGTGGCTGAGTTTTTGTGTGGTAAATATGGCCCGGACACGGTGACGGTAGACGTGACAGACTCCTATTATAATATGCGCGAGAAGGTGGAGCCGCAGATGTATATCATCGACATTTGCCGCGAGGCGATGAAGGCATGCGGCATTGAGCCTCATGTCAAGGCTATCCGTGGCGGCACCGACGGCGCACAGCTCTCGTTCATGGGTCTGCCCTGCCCCAATATCTTTGCCGGCGGTCTCAACTTTCACGGACCTCACGAGTTTGTGCCCATCCAATCGATGGAGAAGGCCATGCAAGTGGTGGTGAATATCTGCCGGATTGTGGGCGAGGGAAGATTAAACTAAGAGAGACAAAGAGAGTAAAATACAAATTCAATGTCCCACCTCCCTGCCATAATAGGCGACCTGGCTTATATTTTGATTTGTGCCGGACTGGTCACGCTGCTGTTCAAGCGCTTGGGCCAGCCGCTCGTTTTGGGCTATATCGTGGCCGGTTTTGTCGCGGGGCCGCACA
>JAHAWW010000064.1 GCA_018383375.1 Prevotellamassilia sp.
ATACCCAGGCCTGACGACCTGGGCTATTATGTAACGCCCTGTCAGGGCTTGCTTGGACGTGCTTGGACGCATTAAAACTATCACAAAATCAATCACAATTACACTGAAAATAATAAACATTTTGTCCTTGCAGGTAGGGTGTTCGATATATATATTTTTTTGAGCAGCCAAGCAAGGCCTGAAGGGCCGTAACATAATAGCCCAGGTCGTTAGGCCTGGGTATTGCGATATTCCCTCTATCTTCCGGCCTGTAAGGTCGGCACATCACGGGAACGCATTATTGAAATAACATATTGATAATTAGGTGTTTTATGTGCCGACCTTACAGGCCGGGCTTGGTGATGTCATATCATACCCAGGCCTGACGACCTGGGCTATTATGTAACGCCCTGTCAGGGCTTGCTTGGACGTGCTTGGACGCATTAAAACTATCACAAAATCAATCACAATTATACCTTCACATCCCTGCTTCACACGCACAGGCACATTGTCCATTCTTCTTCAACGACAAAAGTGAGCGAAGCTGTGTCACCATCATACAGCGCAGTCGTTTGGCCTTCGTCATCCATCTGCAAAACGAGGTCTGAAAGCGTGGTGGCCCCTTGGCGGCTGAAACGTTTGAAGGCTGCCTCTTTAGCCGTCCAAAGCATCAAGGCGGCGGTCTGTGCAGAGTAGGGGAGTCGGTCTATCAATGGCATCTCGTCCTTGTGGAGAAAACGCGAAGCCAAGCGCAACGGCCGGTCCGTTGTGCATTCAAGGTCAATGCCGAGCGGTGTGTCGCTCCAGCCCACAGCCACAAATGCTTTGCTGTGGCTCACCGTCAGACACCCCACGGCTTGAGCCGAGCCGGCCAAACAGGCATAAGGTCTGCCTGCATCGTCGTGACCGATACCATACTCACTTCCCAACATCTCTGCCACCATTGCCGCCGCACAAAGTCGTTCGCGGCGGCGCATAGGCTGAGTGGGAAGCGAACGGGCATAAATCTTTTGCCACTCTCCACTTATGGGCTGTAAAAGTTCCGCCTCGCTCCCGGTGTTCAGCCGTAGGGCGAGGCGGATATTCATTGTGTCGGCAATTTGCCGTAAAGAGTCGTTTATCAAATCGGTCATGGCGCGGCAGCGACAATTATTGCTGTTTGCTCGGCGTGGGAGCCGCCGGCGTTGTTCCTGACTGTGATTTAGGTGTGAGCATCTCCATGTTTTCGGCCCAAATCTCCGTGATACGCCTTTGGTGCCCTTGTTGGTCCACGTAAGAGCGCGTGCGGATTTGTCCCTCAATATAGAGTTTGTCGCCTTTGTGCACATAGCGCTCCACGATTTCGGCCAGGCGTCGCCAAAGCAACACCTGATGCCACTCAGTGCGTGGCGGCACCTGCGTTCCGTTGGCCAAGGTATATCCCGGCGTGTCGGTGGCAAGGGTCAGACTGGCTGTGGCCACACCGTTGTCGATGTAGCGCACTTCGGGCTCTTTACCCACATTGCCAATGAGCATCACTTTGTTGAGCGACATAACGACTAAGAGTTAAAGTGGAAGGTCTTATCTGATGCGGTCGGCAGCTTTGACGAGCTCTTCGTCTTTGCGAATGCCACGGCGTGCCATAAAGCCCGCCAGATAAGCCACGAAGTAAAGCACGCACCCCGGTTTGAGGTCGTTCATAAAGCCTTCGGGCGTATAAGACATCACATAGACATAGGTCACTACGATGGTAAGTGCCGAGATTAACATCATAATATTGGTCATCTTGAGCTGTTTGGCGCGGTTTTTGAAACCAAAGATAGCCAAGACGGCAGCCACGATAGCCAGAGCGGTGAGAGTCAACACACCCCATGGCGTGTGAGCGCCCACGGCTTCATTCACATCTTCACCGAAGCCGAGGATTGTCAAGTCTGAGAATGTGAGATCTTTAGAGATGATAGTGCCCACAGGCATAACCATAGTCAGACAGAGGCACACTGCTGCGAGGAGCAGCCACAGGGTTTGTTTGCGCTGTATCATAAATCAAAAGACAGTTTTTCTTTATCCTTGGCAGGATTGCGGAAATAGAGTTTACCTTTGAGAAATTCGTCGGCGGCGATGAGTGTAGGTTTGGGCAGACGCTCGTAGTATTTTGAGATTTCGATTTGCTCTCTGTTCTCAAACGTTTCTTCGAGGTTGTCGTTGCTCGAAGCGAACTCCTTGAGTTTTTTTGCGAGGTCTTCTTTCATTTTCACAGAGATTTGGTTGGCTCTCTTCGACATGATGACCACGCTCTCATAGACGTTGTCCGTGCCTTTGCAGAAATCCATAAGATTGTGAGTCACGGTGTTTGTAGGCGCCTTGCTTTTCTTGTAGTCCATTGTTGTGAGTGATTATTTTTTATGGTTTATTGTCGTTAGGATGCTATATATAATAATAGGAGTAGTAAGGATTACTCCTCGTCGGTCTTAGTCTCTTCGCCCACATGCTTACGGGCTTTTTTATAGAGATTGCCGGCCTCTTTGATATATTTTGACTCGGGATATTCGTTGGTGAAGCCGTAGTATTCGTCGATGGCCTCGTGATAGCGTTCTTCGCGGCGCTGGTCCACGCTGTTGGCGGCCAGTTCAAATTTGGCTTTGAGAATGAGATAGGCAAACTCTTCTCTCAGGGTGGTGTAGGGATATTCCTTGATGGCATTTTCGGCAGTGATGATGCAGGCTTGATAGTTGGAGCCGCCGTTTGAGCAGTTGCCGAAATAGGTACCGAGGTTATAATAGAGTTGCGCCGAGAGCAATTCTTTCTCCACGAGTCGGTCTTGCAGTTTAAAAATCATCTCTTGTGCCTGTCGGCTACGCTCGCCGATGGGATAGACTTCAAGATAATTTTGAAATTCCGTCACGGCCTCAAACGTGGCAGTTTGGTCGAGTTTCACCTCGGGCGTATTCTTATACAAAGCCATACCAGCCATAAAGCGAGCCTTCTCTGCATAGGTGCCTTTGGGATAAGACTGATAATATTTGCGCAGATAAGCCACGGCGGCGTCATAGTTTCGTGCGTTGTAGCTGGCCATACCGAGCAAGAAGAGCGACTCTTCGCCTTTGTCCGTACCCTTAAGCATAGCGATGACCTCTTGCAGATAAATGGAGGCACGATTATATTCGCCGTCAAAATAATACTGTTTGGCCAGCTCATACTTAACGTCATAGTTTTGACTATTTTGCATACGGGTATATTCGTTGCATGAGGTGAGCGCGAGCGCTGCCGTCAAAGCTATGAGTGGAAAGAAATGCAGTCTAATTTTCATAAGGATAGCTATTCGCTGGCAAAAGTACAAAATCTTCGTCAATCTGCCAATTATTTTTTTGCCCCCGGCCGTCAGAAGCGCGGACTTTACT
>JAHAWW010000026.1 GCA_018383375.1 Prevotellamassilia sp.
TTTGTGGGCGCTGAGGGATTCGAACCCCCGACCCTCTGCTTGTAAGGCAGACGCTCTGAACCAACTGAGCTAAGCGCCCTCATTTCTCAAAAGCGTTGCAAAATTACTGATAAAAATGAGACGGCCAAAATTTTCGTCGTGTTTTTTGCGAGGCGGTGGCAAAAAAGAGGTTATAGAGTCAACAAGCAAATGCAATATTAAGGAAAATGTTTGAAGAACTCTGAACTTTCAAGATTGAAACGACTCAGGGGAGGCTTCAATCGAAGCTTCCCCTGAGTCGTTTTGTTTTTGCCCGTGGTGCTCTTTTTGAGCTGAGCCGTTGGGGCGCAAAGTATGAGGTCTTGTGATTTTTTATGTCGATGATTTATTCGACCTTAAAGTTGAACTCTCTGCCATATTCGCGCAGGATGGCGAGGCGGAGTCTGCGCTCGGTGAGGTTGTAGAGCGATGACCATTGGGTCTGCGAGGTGAGCTCGAGCGTGGGCGGCTGCGCCACGGCCTTGAGCAGCGACATGGCCTCGTCTTCTTTCAGCGTGTAGTTTTTGTAGAGCAGGGTGTTGCGTATGGTTTCGTAGCGTGCCTTGCCGTGGTTTGAGCCCCAGCCGTCATTTGTGCCTGCCATTGTGGGCGACACATAGAAGTTGGTGACACAGCGGAGGGTATCATTGCCCGTCAACACTTCCATTGTGCGGGGGATGCTGTCTTGTGCGGGAATGGTGTATTCCACGATGGCATAGTCGCCGGTGGCGTCGGCCATAAAGAAGTGGTAGTTGCTGTGGCCGGTACCGTTCATGTCCATGTCATAATCGTCGAGCATCTTGACGGCTTCTTTCACGGTAGAGGCGCGGTCGAGAAGCATACGGATGGCCACGGTGGTGCTGATTTTGGTCTTGTTGCGTTTTTGTGTCGTCGGCTTTTCGTTGAGGGCCAGGACGCCAATGGCGAAGCCGTCCTCGTTGATGCCGTCGAGGGCGGCGTAGGGCAGGCCCATAAGCATGGAGAGGTCTGATGAGCCGTCGGTGTAGAAGCCTTGGTGATAGCCCATTTGCATACCGTCTACCATCGAGATGGACTTTTTGCCGTTTTTGGGAGCCGTGTGCACGAGGATGGCTGCGGTGGGGATGTAGCTCT
>JAHAWW010000027.1 GCA_018383375.1 Prevotellamassilia sp.
GGGTGAACCAGGTGACGCCACCGCTTTTCCGCGATTTCCCGACGGCCTCAGCGTTGGCGTCGGCCACACCCGAGGCCGTCTATGAGTACATCAAGTCGGTGAGCTACCCGTCGAGCAAATCGCGCCATCTTGTGGCCATGTCGCAGCGGTTGGTCTCTGACTTTGGCGGCGAAGTGCCTGAGAGCCTTGAAGCCCTCACTTCATTGCCCGGCGTGGGACGCAAGACGGCCAATGTCATTCGTGCCATCATTTTCGGCCAGGCTGCTTTGGCGGTAGATACACACGTGTTTCGTGTAAGCCATCGTTTGGGGTTGGTCACGTCGGCCTGCACCACGCCGCTAAGCGTAGAGTTGGCTTTGAAGCGCCACATCCCCGATGCCATTATGGGCCGAGCCCACCATCTGTTGCTCCTCCACGGCCGTTATGTTTGCACGGCGCGCAGTCCGCATTGCCCCGACTGCCGGCTGATTGACCTTTGTAGTTTTGTGGCAAAAGGGGGGAAGGCGGATAAAAAAGAGAAAGTTTAGGAATGATGTGACAAGGCCATTGACCGCCTCACCGTCTGAAGGAATGCGTATTGCTAACGCAAGAAATAAAGCCGGTGGAAATCTCTTTTTTTAGAAATAATTTCCCTTAACCAATTTCCGTAGCAAGATTTCCGCCGGCAGATTTCTATTTGAAAAATATAATTAGCGACCAACATCATAAAAGCCCGAGGTGATGACCTCGGGCTTTTTATCGGCCTAAATAGGTTTCGTCACAATCCCTCAATCATACGCTTGAGCACGACTGTGGCTGAGATTTCGCGGTTGGCGGCTTCGGGAATGACGAGCGAACGCGGCGACTCGATGACGTCGTCTGTCACAATCATTCCGCGACGCACGGGCAGGCAGTGCATAAAGTGGGCATTGTTGGTGACCGCCATATGGGCCTCGTCAACGGTCCACGACATATCACGGTGAAGCACTTTGCCGTAGTCTTCGGGACAAGTCACGCCGGGACAACTCCAGTTTTTGGCGTAAATGAAGTCGGCGCCCTCAAAAGCCTTCATTTGGTCGTATTCCACACGGGCATCGCCCACAAACTCGGGGTCGAGTTCATAGCCCTCGGGGTGAGTGACGACGAAATCCACGTCGGCAGCACGCATCCACTCAGCAAAACTATTGGGCACAGCCTGCGGCAAGGCACGCGGATGTGGCGCCCAAGTCAAAACCACCTTGGGTCGCGCCTTCTCTTTGTGCTCCTCGATGGTGATGAGGTCGGCGAAAGCCTGGAGCGGATGAGCCGTGGCACTCTCCATGGAGAAGACCGGTCGGCCACTGTATTGGATAAACTGGCGAAGGATGCGCTCGGTGTAGTCGGCCTCGCGGTCGGTGAGACCGGCAAAAGTGCGCACACCAATCACGTCGCAATAAGACGCCATGACGGGAATGGCCTCGAGCAGGTGTTCGCTCTTGTCGCCGTCCATGATGACACCGCGTTCGGTCTCAAGTTTCCAAGCCCCGGCGTTGACATCGAGCACGATGACGTCGAGTCCCAGATTGCGTGCGGCCTTTTGTGTGGAAAGTCGCGTGCGCAGACTGTTGTTGAAGAAGATGAGCAGGGCCGTTTTGTGCCGGCCGAGGTGTTCGAATTGATATCTGTCGGCTTTGATTTCGGCAGCCTCTTGAAGCGCCGTTTGCAGTGAGCCGATGTCGGCTACGTGGAGAAATGTTTTCATTGTGGCGTGATGATATAATAATGTG
>JAHAWW010000031.1 GCA_018383375.1 Prevotellamassilia sp.
TCCCATCAATTTGGCCGACATTGACTCCATCAAGACCACCACGACATTGCGGCGGTCCATGGTGTCGGCCGGGCAGATTTCGCGGGCAATGGGCGACACGCCGTCAAGACCTTGACGGCCGAGCAAGCTTTGTGCTTGGGTGACGGCCACGTTTTCGTCCATCAGATTGAGGTGGGTCTTGTCTGTCTTCAAATCGTCGATACACGAGGCGGCGAGGGCATACATAGGGTTGAGTCCCATGTTGTTGTAGACGGGACTGGGGGTGAAGAAGGCGTCTTTCACGCGCAGGTTGGTACCCCATGCGCCGCCATAGGCGCCCAAGAGACAAAAGACTGCGGCTCCGGCTGTCCACCAGCCGGCTTGTCGCCGCTCGGTTGCCGCTATGCCGGACACGTCGGTCTCTGAAAGTTGGCGGCCCAAGCGCCGACTGCATTTCACCAAAACCACCATATAAACCATGGTGGCCACAAAGAAGCTGAAGATGTAGAAATAATAAGACGTCTCGCCAAACAGCATGCCGGCCGACATGGCGCCATATTCCGCCCAATTCCAAATGGAGGAATTGAGCGACTTGGTGAAGTAGCCGAAATAGGGGATGTTGGAGGCCTCGGCCATAAAGACGAAGACATAAATCACCCCAAACCACCAAGTCAGGAACTTGACAAGGCGCCGCGTGAGCCGACCGCGCCACGCTGCCACCAGGGCCACCAGCAACGGCAGGGCGAGCACATAGCAGGCCATGGCGTTGTCAAACCAAAGGCCGCGCAAGAACGCACCGGCCACATAGTCGCCACGCCCAGTCATTTCGGGCGTCAGTGCCGAGCCGGCCGAAATGAAAAACAGCAGGCGGAAGGCCATCATCAAGCCCAACGCCGTGAGGTGAACGGAGAGAAAAAAGAGCAGTAAACTTTTGATTTTTTTCATACAGGAGAAACCCTACCGCCCCAACCTATCCGAAAAAGGGCGGTGGGTTCAAAAGTAGTCAATTTTTACGAATAAGCGATAAAATAAACCAAAAAGATGTAGCCACAAGCATTCAGCGAGGCGTCAACGCCGTTGCCCGACAGCCAAATGGCGGCGGCAATGTTCAAAATGGCGGCACATCGTGACAAAATACACCAAAAATTAACACAAGCCCCGAGCCAAACGCGCCCAAAAGGCCGCCAACAAAAGGTCCAATAGGCCCCAAACGAGCCAAAAAGCCATTTCGACGTCCTGTCATAAGGACTGTTTTTACTGCCATAAGGCCCATTCTTACTGCCATAAGGCCCATAAGTGCCTGAAACATAAAAAAGAGAGGGCCGCAACGGACTCTCTCTTCTCTGCTACCCCAAAGATAACTCCACAGGCCGACAAAAGAAAAGACAAAACGACGAGGCCGCCCGACAAATCATCACGACCTCACGAAGATTATTTCTTGAAATCTGTTATACGTTTTTCAAGAAATGCTTAACTTCGCAGAAAAATCAATTCATAACGACAATGCCTTCAACTCCTAAAAGCACCCATGGCGGGCGGCGTGAAGGGGCCGGCCGACCTAAGGGTCAGAGCCGCCTGTTTGCCTTCAGGGCCGACGCCGACCTGGCCCGGTATATCGACGGTCAGGCCAACAAAACACGGTTTATCACCGACTGCATCGTGCGGGCAAAAAATGAAGCGGCACAAGCCCAAGGCAGCCGTCCGGACTGGATGGGCACCATGGTCGAAGCCGACCGACTGACGCCTTTGCGCCTGCCTTTCTTTGACGTCAAAGTGGCTGCCGGTTTCCCTGTGCCGCTCGATGGCGACGAACAGGCACGCGAGATGGACGTGTGGCGTATGCTTTGCCCCCACCCCGAGGCCTCCTATCTCATCCGCGTGCGCGGCGAGTCGATGATTGAGGCCGGCATCGCCTCGGGCGACATCTTGATTGTAGACAAAAGCAACCGCGAACCGCTTGACAACCAAGTGGCCCTCTGTGAGCTCAACGGCGAATACACCGTCAAGTATGTATCCCGGCGTGACGGCCGCCTGTGTCTGGTCCCAGCCAACAAAGACTACCCCGTGATAGAGGTCAACGCCGGCGACGACTTCAGCGTGTGGGGCGTGGTCACTTACATCATCCATAAACCTCAAGGCCCGTGTTCGCGTTAGTCGACTGCAATAGTTTTTTCTGCGCGGTCGAGAGGGTCTTTCACCCCGGCCTGCGTGGCATACCCGTCTGCGTGTTGTCCAACAACGATGGCTGCATCGTAGCACTCACTCCCGAGGCTAAGGCACTGGGCCTGAAGCGCGGCGACCCACTGTTTAAGGTGCGCGATGTCGTGGCACAAGGCGGCGTGCGCGTGTTTTCGGGCAATCTGATGCTCTATGCCGCCATGTCGCGCCGCATCAACCGCATTTTGCGTCACCACATCCATTATGTCGAGACCTACAGCATCGATGAGTGCTTTTGTAATCTGCAAGGCTACGACCAATTTCACAATCTGGCAGACTTTATGCGCACCATCGCCAACACCATAGACCGCTACACGGGCATACCGGTGAGCGTGGGCATCGCACCGACCAAGACGCTCGCCAAAATGGGCAGCAAATTTGCCAAACAATACAAAGGCTATCGCGCCGTTTGCCTCATCGACACCGAAGAGAAGCGACGCAAGGCTCTCGGCCTCTTCCCGCTGGCCGACGTGTGGGGCATCGGGCGAAACACCTTGCGCGACCTGCAGGCCTATGGCGTGAACACGCCGCTCGACTTGGCCGAAAAGTCTGAAACCTGGGTGCGTAGCCGTTTCAGTCTGCCCGTGGTGCGCACGTGGATGGAACTGCGCGGCATCCCTTGCATCGACACGGCCGAACCACTCATGGCGGGCTCAATCACCACCAGCCGCAGCTTTGGCCAAAAGGTGACCGACCTGAGCAACCCGCGCGAGGCCGTGGCCCATTTCACAGCAGCCTGCGCCAACAAGTTGCGGGCCCGCAATGCCTTGGCCGGCACCGTCTCTGTGTTTGTGGCCAACAGCCCATTCGCCCCCACCGAAGCGTGGTATGGCGGCGGCTCCACACGACCGCTGTTTGTGCCCACCGCCGACACGCTCGAACTCACACGGACAGCACTCGACATCTTGACCGAAATCTATCGACCCGGCATTCCCTATAAAAAAGCCGGCGTCATTTTGAGCGACATCGTGCCGGCAAGCCCACTGCAACTCCGCCTCTTCGACCCCGTGAGCGGGCGCAGTCATCGCCGCCGACTGATGCAGGTGGTGGACGGGCTCAACCATCGTTTTGGATTGAAACGCGTGCATCTGGCAGTCGAGGGCGATGGTGAAAGTCCGTGGCACGTCAAATGCGCACACCGCACACCCGATTATCTCACCGACATCAACCAACTCCTGACGGTGAACATTTAACAGGGCTTGCAAGTTAGAGGGTTCGGCAAAGTTCGGCTCGGGCATGTCAATAAAAACAAGTTTTTCTTGCCATTCTACTCTCTTTTTGCACTAACTCTCGCCTTACGGCGCAAGCTAGGCGGCGGCTCGGGAATGTCAATAAAAACAAGTTTTTCTTGCCATTCCACTCGCCTTGCACTAACTTTGTCAACACAAAACGGAAGTGAATATGATAGAAATCAGA
>JAHAWW010000036.1 GCA_018383375.1 Prevotellamassilia sp.
CGAGGAACTTTTTCACCTCCAAAAGGATGTTTTCGGGGGTGTAACCGAGTTTTTCGTCAAGCACCTTGAAGGGCGCACTAAAACCAAAGCTATCGAGTCCGTACACTCGGCCGCGACCACCCACAAGCCCCTCAAAGGTGACGGGCAGACCGGCCGTCAGACCAAAGATTTTGGCATTGGGCGGTAAAAGTTGGTCTTGATATTCCTTGCTTTGACGACGGAAAAGGCCTTCGCTGGGACAACTTACCACACGGGCTTTGATGCCCTCTGCTGCCAACAGAACGGCCGTTTGGCCGAGCGTCGATACTTCTGAACCGGAGGCAACAAGGATGACATCGGGGTTGGCCTCGGTCACTACTTCGTAGGCACCGCGACTTACGCCGGAATAATCTGTGGCGGCAGGCAGGTCTTTGACATTCTGACGACTGAAAATGAGTGCCGTCGGCGTGTGGATGTTTTCCATAGCCATGCGCCAACAATGGGTGGTGGCGTGCACATCACAGGGGCGGAACACTCGCACACTATCACGGCCACTGTGGTTTTTGAGTTTCTCCATAAGGCGTATTTGGGCCTCTTGCTCCACGGGCTCGTGGGTGGGACCGTCTTCGCCCACACGGAAGGCGTCGTGTGTCCAGACGAACTTCACGGGCAATTCCATAAGGGCTGCCATACGGATGGCAGGCTTCATATAGTCTGAGAAGACAAAGAAGGTGCCCATTGCCGTAATCATACCGCCGTGGAGGGTGATGCCGATGCAGACACAAGCCATAGTGAGTTCAGAAACGCCGGCCTGCAGGAAACCACCAGCGAAATTGGTGCGAGAGATGACGCTGCTATGTTTCAAGAAGCCGTCGGTCTTGTCTGAGTTGCAGAGGTCGGCCGAACTGACAATCATATTGGGCACACACTCTGAGAGCAGACCCAAACAGGCGGCCGACGCATTGCGGGTGGGCGCATCGGGTTTCTGCTCAATAGAGTCCCAAGGGATTTCGGGCAGACGATTGGCAAACCAATCGTCGAGCAGACGAGCCTTGTCGGGATTTTGCGTAGCCCATTCTTTTTCTTCGGCGCGCAGCACAGCCACTTGATCCGTCAGTTCTTCACGTCGGGCGGCATAGAGTGCAGCTGTTTCGGGACGAATCACAAAGGCGTTTTCGGGGTCGGCACCAAGGTGCAACACCGTCTGGCGGTAAGCATCTGCACCGAGGGGAGCACCGTGGGTTTTGCAGTCGCGCTCATAGCTTGAGCCGTCAGCCTTTCGTGCGCCTTTGCCCATCACGGTGTGACCAATGATGAGTGTGGGACGAGCAGTTTCGGCGTTGGCCTCGGTGAGCGCACGACGAATTTGTTCCACATCGTTGCCGTCGATTTCGATGACGTTCCAGTTCCAAGCACGGTATTTCATTGCCGTGTCTTCAGAGATGACATCGGCTGTCTCGGTGGAGAGCTGTATTTCGTTGGCATCGAAAAACATAATGAGATTGTCGAGGCCGAGGTGTCCGGCTATGCGTCCGGCACCCTGCGAAATTTCTTCTTGAATGCCACCGTC
Organism: Prevotellamassilia sp.; assembly: GCA_018383375.1. Taxonomy (GTDB): domain Bacteria; phylum Bacteroidota; class Bacteroidia; order Bacteroidales; family Bacteroidaceae; genus Alloprevotella. The sequence continues at coordinate 1,550 of JAHAWW010000036.1, forward strand.
TGAGATATAGGCGTAAATCTTTTCGCGACGGAAACCGGGATTGCCCGTTCGAGCATAGAGGGCTTTGGCTGCAATGGCTGCACCCACGGCATAAGTGTGACCTTGCCCGAGAGGCCCGGAAGTATTTTCAATGCCTCTGGCCACATTGACCTCGGGGTGTCCCGGTGTGGGCGACTGCCATTGGCGGAACTGTTGCAGTTCGTCGAGAGAGAAGCGTCCTGCCAAGGCCAGCACCGAATAGAGCATCGGCGACATATGTCCGGGATCGAGGAAGAAGCGATCTCTGCAAGGCCAGTCGGGCTGTGCAGGATCATAAACGAGAAACTCGGAATAAAGGGTGTTGATAAAATCAGCGCCACCCATTGCACCTCCCGGGTGTCCGGACTTGGCTTTTTCTACCATGGCAACAGACAATACGCGAATGTTGTCTGCGGCAGAATTCATTACCTCAACAGGATTTTTCATATAGTTGTTGTTATGTTTTGCTTTTTTGTGGCACTTCCGGCCATTGACGAGACGATATGCCCGCTTAAAAACGTCGCAAAATTACAAAATAATGGCCACGCGTGCAAACATTTTTAGCTGAGATTGAGCGAGAAGGCCTGCAGGCGCCTGAGACTGAATTTCCATAGATGACTGACCAACCCAAGCAGACCTACTCCATATATTATAAAAAAGGAGTGTCATTTATATTGGAAGGAAAGAAGATGGGAAAGAAAAAGACCGAGGACGACAGATGGCCTGTAAGTAAAAAGACATAAAAAGGGCTGTGCCGATGATGTGATGAAACTCCGAGAGAATAGGATTTGAGCGCCAACTCCGCCTCTGTAATCCGACCCTACGCCCAATCAGACGCATATCGGCACGCCATCGGCGTGAGCGACTTTCTCGGTTTCAGGTAATTATTGATGAGTATCCCAATCAAACCGACACAGCCCTATGCTGTTGATAAGGCGAAGATACACCATTACACTCACACAGCAAAGTCTTTCCCCTTATTTTTGTAAAAGAACTTATTTTTCACGTCAGCGAAAGAGTTCTACAAACATTATTTTTATTATTGCACTTGCTTGTTGACTCTATATCAAAGTAAGTTTGCCCCTCAGCAATCCAAATCTGCTCAGTTTTTTTGGCCACCTCCCTTATTTGCACTAAATTCGCAGAGTTTTTATGGCTGTAAGTTTTGCGAGGCTCTCGATTTGAACGAAACAGGTTTGAGCCACCTCGCTCATTTACGCCATGGTGCACTATCTGGGCTTTGACCGTTTTTTTAACATCAGACGAATACTTTCGCTTGACATGAATACTAAATCTTCACATAATCCCTTTTCACTTATAGCTGACTTTGAAGGCGAAATTGGCGCAATTTTCAATCAGTGTAAAGACGAAACGCTACCCATCTTGCCAGTTCGCAATATGGTGCTCTTCCCGGGCGTGGTGGCACCGGTGTCGGTGAGCCGCCGCTCCACACACAAACTGGTGCGCGAAGCAGCAGAAAGAGACTGCTTCATCGGCGTGGTGTGCCAACGAGATGCTGACAAAAATACACCCCGACGCCAAGATCTCTACGACACCGGGGTCGTGGCCAAGGTGGTGCGCATTATGGAAATGCCAGAGGGCAACCTCTCTGTCATTCTACAGGCTTTTTCTCGCTTCACCCTGCTTCAAACCACACGCGAAAAGCCTTATATGCGTGCCCACGTGACACATCTCGAGGAGAGAATAGAAAATGCGATTGGCAACGAGGAATTTGAGGCGCTGAGTGAGGCCTGTCGAGACAAGGTGATGAAACTCATCAAAGCCAACGACGACATCAGAAACGAGGCGACTTTTGCACTCAGAAACATTCACAACCCCTATTATCTCATCAGTTTTATAGGCACCAACCTGCCGTTTGCCCCCGACGAGAAAATAGCTCTGCTTGAGGAGAGCGACCCCATCATACGCGCCTCACATCTGCTGGAGATTATTTCTCGCGACTTGCAATTTGCCCTGCTTAAACAAAACATTGAGCAACGTGCACGCAAGGAACTGGACCAGCAACAAAAGGATTATTTCCTCAACCAACTCATCAAAAACATACAGGCTGAACTGGGCAATGAACCGGCCGGCGATGACGTGACGGCTCTGCGCGAGAAGGCGCTCGAACTGGATATGCCCGAAGATGTCAAGAAGGTGTTTGAGCGAGAAGTGCAAAAACTATCACGCATCAATATGCAGTCGCCGGACTATAACGTGCAGCTCAATTTCCTCCAAACTATCACCAGTCTGCCTTGGGGCAAAACCACGGAAGATCATCTCGACATCAAACGCGCCCGACGCACACTCGACCGTGACCATTACGGTATGGAAGAGGTGAAAATGCGTATACTCGAGCACCTGGCCGTGATGAAGTTACAAAACAAGCCTCAAAGCACCATTTTGTGTCTTTATGGTCCTCCGGGCGTGGGCAAAACTTCACTAGGACGCTCCATTGCCGACGCCTTGGGCCGCAAATATGTGCGTATGTCGCTCGGCGGCGTACACGACGAGGCCGAAATACGTGGCCACCGCCGCACTTATGTGGGGGCCATGCCGGGCCGCATCATCAAAGGAATTCTCAAGGCCGGAGCCAACAATCCCGTTTTCATCCTCGACGAGATTGACAAAGTGGGCGGTGCCAACTTCAACGGCGACCCGCAGTCAGCCCTGCTCGAAGTGCTCGACCCAGAACAAAACGCAACCTTCCACGACAACTTCCTCGACATCGACTACGACCTCTCGCAGGTGATGTTTATCGCCACAGCCAACACGCTCGCAACCATCCCGTCACCACTGCTCGACCGAATGGAAATTATCGAGGTGGAAGGCTATTTAGCTGAAGAAAAGCGCGAAATTGCCCGTCGCCATCTCATCCCCAAACTGGAGCGACAGACACTGTTGGGCGAGAAACTGAAGTTTGCCCCGCGGGCCATCGACAGCATTATCGAGAAATACACGCGAGAGAGCGGTGTGCGCTCACTTGAAAAGCAGTTGGAGAAGGTTTTTCGTAAGGTGGCCTATCGCACAGCGCTAGACGGCGCTATGCCCTTTGCCGGACACTCACTCTCTCCGACCGACGTGGCCGAATTGCTGGGGAAACCCATCTACAATCGCGACAAATATCAAGGCAACGACCAAGCCGGCGTCGTGACAGGTTTAGCTTGGACGGCAGTAGGCGGCGAAATCCTTTTCATCGAGACCAGCCTAAGCCGCAGCAAAGCGCCCAAACTCACACTGACCGGCAATTTGGGCGATGTGATGAAAGAGTCGGCTGCTTTGGCGCTCGAATATATCAAGGCCCACGCCGATTTTCTCGGCATTGACCACGCCATCTTTGAGAACTGGAGCCTCCACATCCATGTGCCCGAAGGGGCTACGCCCAAAGACGGTCCGTCGGCCGGCATCACCATTGCCACCTCAATTGCCTCTGCTCTGACTAGCCGGAAGGTAAAGGCACGCACGGCCATGACCGGCGAAATCACACTGCGCGGCAAGGTGTTGCCCGTGGGAGGTATCAAGGAGAAAATCCTTGCTGCCAAACGCGCCGGCATCACAGACATTATCATGAGTCAAGACAACAAGCGCGACATCGACGAAATCAATTCGCAATATGTAGATGGCTTGACATTCCACTTTGTTGACTGTGTGGAAGAGGTGTTCAAAATAGCCATCCCCGGCGAGCTTGTGGATCATCCGCAAGACTTCACCATTCACGAAGCCCAATCTGCTGCCACAGCGGCACAAACCACCCCCTGCCCATGACCTTCGACCTGCTCCACACCGACAGCGGCTCGGCTGCAAGGGCCGGACTCCTCACAACGCCGCATGGCATCATCGAAACGCCCATTTTTATGCCTGTAGGCACACTGGGCAGCGTTAAAGGTGTGCACCTCAGAGAGTTGAAAGATGACATTGGCGCCCAAATCATCTTGGGCAACACCTATCATCTCTATCTGCGACCGGGGCTCGACATTCTCGAGAAAGCCGGCGGACTCCACGCTTTTAACGGCTTTGACGGCCCTATGCTGACCGACAGCGGCGGCTTTCAGGTGTTCTCGCTCTCGGGCATACGCAAATTGACGGCAGAAGGCTGCGAATTTCGCTCACACATTGACGGCAGCAAACATTTTTTCTCACCAGAACGCGTAATGGACATTGAGCGCATCATCGGTGCCGACATCATGATGGCTTTTGACGAATGTCCGCCGGGCACAGCCGACTATGCCTATGCACGCCGTAGCCTCGACCTAACCCACGATTGGCTCGCACGATGTGTGAAACGCTTCAACGAGACGCAGCCTAAATATGGTTATGAGCAGAGCCTCTTCCCCATTGTGCAAGGCTGTGTGTATAAGGATTTGCGCCAAGAGAGTGCGCGATTTGTCACTCAGTTTGAGGCCGACGGCTATGCCATTGGCGGCTTGGCCGTAGGCGAACCGGCAGAGCAGATGTATGAAATGATTGAGGTGGTGAACGACATTCTTCCCACTAATCGTCCACGCTATCTGATGGGTGTAGGCACACCGCTCAACATTCTCGAAGCTATTGAGCGAGGCGTGGATATGTTTGACTGCGTAATGCCCACCCGCAATGGCCGCAATGCCATGCTGTTCACCTCGAATGGTGTCATCAATATGCGCAACGCCAAGTGGGCCAACGACTTCTCACCCGTTGACCCTGACGGCCATTGCTTCGTCGACACACAATATTCGCGTGCCTATCTCCACCACCTCTACAAGGCCGGTGAGTTGCTGGCTATGCAAATCGGCAGCATCCACAATTTGGCCTTCTATCTCTGGCTGGTGAAAGAGGCCCGTCGACAAATTCTCCAAAACAACTTCACGGTCTGGAAGCGCGAAATGACTGAGCGACTGATGCGCCGACTCTGATTTTCCCATCACATATTCTTGGCCTCAAAACCATAAAGATGACGACACAATCCCCCACCCCGCGCCGACAACCTGCCATAAGACGGCTACTCAGCCGCCTGCGCAGAAGTATGGCCATCAGCCGCATCGACCGCTACATCATTGGGAAATTTCTCACCACCTATGTCTTCCTCATAGGCATCATCATCTTTATGGCCATCATCTTCGACTATAACGAGAAGATAGACAAGTTCACCCAAAGCCACGTGTCGGCCTCGCGCATCATATTCGACTACTACCTCAACTTCATCCCCTATTTCTCAAACCTTTTCAGTCCGCTTTTTGTCTTTGTCTCGGTCATTCTCTTCACCACCAAACTGGCCGGCAATTCTGAAATCATCGCTATGAAAGCGGCCGGTCTGAGTTTTCGCCGCCTGCTGAGACCCTATATGATTTCGGCCGCCATCATTGCCTTCGTCTCTTTTCTGCTTGGTGCCTATATCATTCCCCAAGGCAACGTGCAGAGGGTGAATTTTGAGAATGCCTATATCAAGAAAAAAAGCCTCACCACGGCAGAAGGCATACAAATGCAGGTGGACACGGGCGTAGTGGCTTATATCACCCATTTCGACAATGTGACGAAAAGCGGTTATGGCTTTTCGCTCGACAAATTCAAAGACAAAAAACTCATTTCACACCTCACGGCGCAGACCATACAATACGACACACTCTCTGAGCGACGCTATAGTTGGACCCTGCGCATGGTGCGCATTCGCGACATCGCCGGAATGAAAGAACACATCACCAAAGCCGAACGACTCGACACGATGGTGATGATGGAGCCCTCAGACTTCTTCTACACCAAGAACCAGCAAGAGACGATGACGCTCGACGAACTCGACGAATTTATTGCCAAACAAAAAATGCGCGGTGCGCCAAACATCAGCACCTTTGAGGTGGAATATCACAAACGCTTCGCTACGCCTTTTGCCGCGTTCATCCTTACCATCATAGGTGCATCTTTATCCGTGAAGAAACGCAAAAGTGGTATGGGTATTAACCTTGGCGCCGGTCTGGCTCTCAGTTTTACCTATATTATGTTTCAGACGGTCTCGGCCACCATGTCGACCAATGCCGGTCTGCCGGCCGCCATCGCCGTGTGGATACCCAACGTAGTGTTTGCCTTCATCGCCTTCGGGCTCTATCACCACGCCAAAGATTAAACGAGAGATACAAAACAAAGAAAAAATGCTCTTCACCGACCTTGACCTCGACGACGACCTGCTTGATGCACTCTATGATATGCGATTTGACGAGTGCACACCCATTCAAGAGAAATGTATTCCCCATATCCTTGAAGGAAAAGACCTCATCGGCATAGCCCAAACCGGCACGGGCAAAACGGCAGCCTATCTGTTGCCCTTGCTCACCATACTGCGCCGCGAAAGCCACCCGGCCGATGCCGTCAACTGCCTCATCATGTCGCCCACGCGAGAGTTGGCGCGCCAAATAGACCAAGCCTTGCAAGGATTTGGTTATTATATGGACATCAACGGCGTGGCAGTATATGGCGGCAACGACGGTGACCGCTATGAGCAAGAACGTCGCAGCCTCTCTTCGGGTGCCGACATCGTCATCGCCACTCCCGGTCGACTCATCACCCACATCAACCTCGGCACCCTCGACTTGAGCCGCACCACTCATCTCGTGCTCGACGAAGCCGACCGAATGCTCGACATGGGCTTTGCCGACGACATCATAAAGATTGTTGCCCAAATGCCCAAAGAGCGTCAGAGCATTCTTTTCTCGGCAACGATGCCGCCAAAGATTGCCGACTTTGCCCGCGGCATTATGAACCATCCCGTGGAGGTGCGCATTGCTGTGTCTAAGCCGGCAGAGAAGATCAGTCAGAGTGTTTACATCTGCCATGAAGCAGACAAAATTAAAATCATCAAGTCACTCTTTGCCGAGCGCCGCCCCGAGCGCGTCATTCTCTTTGCCGGCTCTAAGCAAAAGGTGAAAGAACTCAACATCACGCTCTCGCGGCTGGGATACAACACGGCAGCCATGCACTCTGACTTGGAACAGAAGGAGCGCGACACGGTGATGCTCAAATTCAAAGCTCGCCACATCGACGTGCTCGTGGCCACCGACATCGTGGCGCGAGGCATTGACATCGACGACATCACTATGGTCATCAACTATGATGTGCCCCACGATGCCGAAGACTATGTGCACCGCATTGGCCGCACAGCCCGTGCCGGTCGCGATGGTCGTGCCGTCACATTGGTGAGCGAGCGCGACACAAGAGCCTTGGCACAAATTGAACGACTGCTCAAGGTGAAAGTGCCGCGTGCCGAATTGCCGGCAGGACTCGAAAGTCCGCAAGCCACGCCCCACTCGGCTTCAAAGCCCAAAGGCCAAGGTGGCAACCGCCGCAAACAAGACAAAGCTGCCGAAGGGCAAAAGCCGCATCACAAATCGAGGAAATATCATCGTCGTGGTCACCGCGAGGGCCGGAGTCAGGCTCAATAAAACCCAACACGGCCATTCCCCCTCACGGCGGTTGTGAAGCAATGGGCCTGAAGGTGTATGTTTGGCCCTATTTCTCTCCCCCAAATTGTTGCCTTTTTCCCAATCACACAATCACACGCCTGCAACAATCGGATAATGAGGCTGTTGCTGTGACTGAACGTTCAGTCACGCTCAATCACACTCCGACGTAAAAATAAGTGGGACGATACGGCACAAATAATTCCGCGCATCTATTTCTCATCAAGTTGAGAAACGATGCGCGGAATGTGTTTGTTATAAGAATCTGCTGTTTCTTACTTCACTTTGGCAACGATAGCCTTGAAAGCTTCGGGGCTGTTGACTGCGAGGTCGGCAAGGACCTTGCGGTTGATTTCGATGCCGGCCTTGTGGAGGGCACCCATCAACTGAGAGTAAGAAAGGCCTTCGAGGCGTGCAGCAGCGTTGATACGCTGAATCCAAAGCGCGCGGAAGTTGCGTTTTTTGGTACGACGGTCACGGTAGGCATAGGTCAGACCTTTTTCCCAGGTGTTTTTGGCAACGGTCCAAACGTTCTTACGTGCGCCATAGTAGCCGCGTGTAAGTTTCAGAATTCTTTTTCTTTTCGCTCTTGAGGCGACATGGTTGACTGATCTTGGCATAATTTTTGTTGTTTTGGCTGCCGGCGTCGTTATGAGTTTGTGTTGACGATCTTGGTGCCGGTCACCCGATTAAACTAAAAAGGATGTGAAAAAAAGACGGGTTGGTTTAGCGCATACAGAGCAATTCGCGCACTTGGCGTGTGTTGGTACCGTCCACGAGACCTGCGTGCTGAAGGTTGCGTTTTTGCTTTTTGGTCTTCTTGGTCAAGATGTGACTGTGGAAAGCGTGATGTCTTTTAATCTTACCCGTTCCGGTAAGGTGGAACCTTTTTTTGGCACCGGAATTAGTCTTAACTTTTGGCATTTTCTTTTGTTTTTGTAAATGATGATTATTAAACGAGCGGCTGCGTGAGATACCAAACACAGCGCGCATCTTTCTCTGTGTTGTGTCAGAAGTCTTCGCCCTCGACCTTCGGTCCGGTGTATTCTTTTTTCACCTTGACGGCCGGTGCAGCTTTCACCTTGACGGCTTGGCCTTCGGCGTTGGCGTCGCCTGCATGCTCATCGGCATTGTGCTTGGCGGCAGCGGTCTTTTTGGGGGCAATGAAGATGGTCATGCGCTTGCCTTCGAGCACGGGCATTTGCTCCACCTTGCCGTATTCTTCAAGGTCGTTGGCAAAACGCAGCAAGAGCACTTCGCCTTGTTCCTTAAAGAGGATGCTTCGTCCGCGGAAGAAAACATAGGCTTTGACCTTGTCTCCCTCGGCGAGGAAGCCTTTGGCATGTTTGAGCTTGAAGTTGTAGTCGTGATCGTCGGTCTGGGGTCCGAATCGGATTTCCTTGACGTCGATTTTGACTTGCTTTGCCTTGAGCTCTTTTTGTCTTTTTTTCTGCTGATAGAGGAACTTGGAGTAGTCTATCATACGGCAGACAGGCGGCACAGCGTTGGGTGAAATCTCGACGAGGTCGAGACCTTTGCGCTCTGCCATCTGAAGCGCCTTTGACGTAGGCAAAACTTCCGCTTCGATATCATCGCCCACAACGCGCACTTCCTTGGCTCGGATTTGCTCGTTGACGCGATAGCGGTTTTTCATTTTGTCGTTCTTCATTCGAATGCTTCTCTGTGTGCTCTGGGAGTGGAGTTTATGGGCTGGAATAACGAGATGATTGTCTGTGGTTTTATCTATTCTGAGCCTATGTTTCCCGAAAGCGACTGCAAATTTAATAGTTTTTTGTCATTTCAACGACCTCGTCATTGATTTTCTTTGCAAAATCAGCGATTTTCATGATGCCTTGGTCGCCTTCGCCTTGTTTGCGGACGGCCACGTTGCCCTCGGCGGCCTCTTTTTCGCCCACAATGAGCAGGTAGGGGATGTGTTTCATCTCGTTGTCTCGGATTTTGCGGCCAATCTTTTCAGAGCGTTCGTCGACGAAGGCGCGCACGTCGGCTTGGTCGAGCTGGCGGCACACTTCGTGGGCATAGTCGTTGAATTTATCTGAGATGGGGAGCACGGCCACTTGGTCGGGCATGAGCCAGAGGGGGAAGTGTCCGGCAGTGTGCTCGATGAGCACCGCCACGAAGCGTTCCATCGAGCCGAACGGGGCACGGTGTATCATCACGGGGCGATGCTTGGCATTGTCGGCACCGGTGTATTCGAGGTTGAAGCGCTCGGGCAGGTTATAGTCCACCTGAATGGTGCCCAACTGCCAGCGACGTCCAAGTGCGTCTTTGACCATAAAATCGAGTTTCGGGCCATAGAAGGCGGCTTCGCCGTATTCAATCTTGGCGGTCAGTCCTTTTTCCTCACAGGCTTCGATGATGGCTTGCTCTGCACGCTCCCAGTTTTCTTCGGTGCCGATATATTTGGCACGGTTCACCTTGTCGCGCAATGAGATTTGGGCCTCAAACTTGTCAAACTTGAGTGCTCTGAAGATAATCATAATAATGTCCATCACGCGAAGGAACTCGTCCTTCACTTGGTCGGGACGGCAGAAGATGTGGGCATCGTCTTGGGTAAAACCGCGCACACGCGTCAATCCGTGGAGCTCACCGCTCTGCTCATAGCGATAGACCGTGCCAAACTCGGCCAGACGCAGGGGTAGGTCTTTGTATGAGCGCGGTTTCCAAGCATAGATGGCGCAGTGGTGGGGACAGTTCATCGGCTTGAGCATATACTCTTCGCCCTCCTCGGGTGTGTGGATGGGCTGAAAGGAGTCTTTGCCATATTTGGCATAGTGGCCGGAAGTGACGTAGAGGTTTTTCGAACCGATATGCGGTGTCATAACCTGCTGATAGCCATATCGTTTTTGGATTTTCTTCAAGAAATCCTCAAGGCGCAGACGCAGGGCTGTGCCTTTGGGCAACCACATGGGCAGACCTTTGCCCACGAGGTCGGAGAACATGAAGAGCTCCATTTCCTTACCGATTTTGCGGTGGTCGCGTCGTTTGGCTTCTTCAAGGAGTTGGAGATATTCGTCGAGCATCTTTTTCTTGGGGAATGAGATGCCGTAGACACGTGTGAGTTGCGGGCGGTTTTCGTCGCCTCGCCAATAGGCCGAGCTGACGGCCATAACCTTGACCGCTTTGATGGCGCTGGTGTTCATGAGGTGCGGACCGCGGCACAAGTCGGTATATCCGCCCTGGGTGTAAGTGGTGATGTGGCCGTCTTCGAGGTCGTTGATAAGTTCGAGTTTATACGTCTGTCCGTCGGCTTCAAATGCTTTGAGGGCATCGGCTTTAGAGATGCTTTTTCTCACGAGGCTTTCGCCGCGCTGCACGAGTTCTTGCATTTTCTTCTCGATGACGGGGAAGTCGCTTTCGCTAATGCTTTTTCCCTGGGGCGGCATCACGTCGTAGTAGAAGCCGTTTTCGATGGCCGGTCCGATACCAAACTGGGTTCCGGGCCATAGTTCTTGCATAGCCTCGGCCATGAGGTGAGCTGAGGTGTGCCAGAAGGCGTGTTTACCCTCTTCGTCGTCCCATTTATAGAGTTGTATGGTGGCGTCTTCTTCGATTGGTCGGTTGAGTTCGGTGGTTTCACCGTTCACACCACATGCCAGCACATCGTGTGCCAATCTTGAAGAAATGCTTTCGGCTATTTGCAGTCCCGTGATACCCTTTTCGTATTCACGCACTGAGCCATCGGGAAATGTAATCTTAATCATTTGATTGTTTTTTAGTTTTGGAGGACAAAGTTAGTGCAAATGAGAGTAAAGGCAAAATGAAAGACATAGTTTTTCGTTTTGCTTTTGCCGAGTGCAGCCTAACTTGCACGAAGTGAAAGTTAGTGCAAGGCGAGCGGTAAGCAAAATAAAAAAAGAATTTTTTTAGATTGCTTACCCGAGCCGCAGCCTAACTTGCACAAAGTGAGAGTTAGTGCAAATGAGAGTAAAGGCAAAATGAAAGACATAGTTTTTCGTTTTGCTTTTGCCGAGTGCAGCTAACTTGCACGAAGTGAAAGTTAGTGCAAATGAGAGTAAAGGCAAAATGAAAGACATAATTTTTCGTTTTGCCTTTGCCGAGTGCAGCCTAACTTATTAAAAGTTAGTGCAAGGCGAGCGGTAAGCAAAATAAAAAGTATATTTTGATTGCAAAACCCACTCACCCATCCTCACCCATATAATATATACGCGCACGCGCGAGAAAACACCTCACACACACGCCTTACACAAATGTTCAAAAGTCTGCGTCAACCGTGACACGCCATCATACAAAAAAGGCATTTTTTAATACCGAACTATTATGCCGGCTCTTGCCACACTTCGACAATACCCTGAAAAGCGCACAAAAACCGTCTTCAATTGGGCAAACCACTCCCGTCATAAGCCCAGAAATCATTGTCCTTAGTCCAGAAATCACAGTCATAAGGACAGTAAAGCCCCTAACAGACAAAAAAAAGAGGCCTCACAGCCTCCCTTCTTTCTTTGCCTTAAGATACCATTTTTCCCAACCACACAAAAAGACAAACTACGGAGTTCACAATTTCAGTAATCCATAAAAATGGTTAAGGAAATTAAATCTGACAGTCAGAATTTAATTTAGAATTGCTACAATTTTATATTTTTGCCTCATAATAGGGGTATAATAGTGCAGTCGCTCACACTCGCCCCACCACTTGCTTACACACAAAAAATCCATCAACACTCAAACCATTAAACGTTTATGACAAGCCAATTTTTCACCAACAAATGCCTTACTCTGGCATTGATGGGCACAATGGCCCTCGGCACCACCTCATGCGGTGACGACGACTATGAATTGCCCACCAACAACACAATCGACTGCATCACCGATGCCAACAAGTTGGCTATGATTTACTCTATGAAAGACCTCGACGGAGCCGGCAGACTCTATGAGATCAACTACACCGAGGACTACAAGCTCGACGAAGTGTTGCAGTCGGGCAAGACCAAGACCGAGGACCTTTTCACCTTTGTGGCCTCTCTGCTCTACGACAAGATGCCCTCACATAAAGTGCAACTCAACTACGGTGCCGGCTGTAGCGCCTTTGCCGTACCCCGCGCAGACGGCATCGGCTTCCTGATGGGCCGTAACTACGACTACCGCCACTTCACGGCCGACAAGAAGAGCTACATCCCCACCGCAGCCATCCTCGTGCACACGGCTCCCAAAAACGGCAAAAAGTCCATCTCGATGGTAGACGGTATGCAAATGGGCTATCACCAAGGCTTCTACACCGACGGCTCATCAGA
>JAHAWW010000044.1 GCA_018383375.1 Prevotellamassilia sp.
TGTGGCAGGTGGTAGCCCGAGTTGGCCAGTGCGCCATATACGCGCAGACGGCTTTCTCTCACGGCGTTGTCGGGCAGTCCGACCATAAAAAACTCCATGCCACGTCCCGCGTTGATTTCCGTCACCACGGGCATGGCGGTAAGTCCGTTGAGGGCTGCTGTGTTGATTTTGACTAACATATTACAGGTCTGTGGTGTCACTTGAGCAGTTCGCCGATGCGCTGTTCGAGTTGGTCGGGTGTCAGGTCGCGAGCGATGATGCGGCCATGTCGGTCTATGAGGGTGCAACCAGGCACAGTTTTGATGCCGAAGGCTTTACACACGGGACTTTCAAAGGCCAAGCCGTCACAGACGGTAATGGCGGTGAGGCTGTCTCTGTTGGTGGCGCGGCGGCAGGCTTCGATATCGTGGTCGAGCGAGACAGGCACGAAAGTGACTTTCCCGCCGTAGCTGTTTTTCAGTTGTCGCAACAGGTTGAGTGTCTGGCTGCTTTTATTGCTCCATGTAGCCCAAAAAACCACGGCCATGGGACGTCCTTGGTTTTTTGAGGGCGTTATGGTCTTGCCGTCGAGCGTTGAGGCCTCAAAGCTGGGCACATTTTGTCCCTTGCTGCCTCCCATGCGTGAGTTGATTTGCTTTCTCAGCATGGTGAGTGAAGTGTTTTTGGGTTGTGCTGTGCAAAGGTCCTTGAGCAGAGAAGCTACGGTAGCGGGTTCAGGCTCTTCTGCTGTGGTAAAATAGCGTTTCAACACAGCCACGGCAGCCAGAGTCTGTTTGTTTTGGCGAATGAAATTTGTTGCTGCCAATCGGGCTTCGGCCTCACTCTTTCCCGCAATCTGGGTGCGAAAATCGGTGAGCAGTTGGTTCTCGTCTGACCCGCTGATTTGTGCCTCGCCCAGTTTAGCAGCGTCGCCATCCATCTTGATGTGCACACCAGGTTCGGCCACGATGTAGGTTTGCGAATAGTTGGGATAGAGCAGGGTGAGGATGGCCGGCTGCGTGAGGTCTTTTTCGTAGACGAAGTGCCCGTCTTGAATGCGTATGGTATCTATACCGCAGAATGCGGCATCTTCAAAATAGGCAAAGATTTCGGCCTGGTTGACGCCGGCAATGTCGCCCTCGAGTCTGAATTGTTTGCCGGGCGAGCTACAGGCGGCCATACAGAGGGCGGCCACGATGGGGAGCAGTCTGATAAGGTTCATAGGGCCTTTTGAAAAAGACAAGGGAACAATGGTTTGCCCGCACGTTTCATTGTGCAGGCAAGTCCTTGTCCCTTGCCGTTTGTGAAGTCTTCACCAGTCGTTATGGCTGGTGAAGGTGAGCTTGTCTAAGATTATTGCACAAGGCTTTTGAAGGTGCTGTTGCCCCAGAGCGACACGAAGTCCATATCGCGGGCAGCGCGAGCCTTGAGCGAAGCGTCTTTGGCCACGGCGTCCTTAAGGTTGCTCAAGGCCGTTGAGGCCTGCTGTGTGCGTGCTGCAACGATAGCCTTGAGATAGCTTGTGGTGGCATCGGGTTGAGCGATGGCGCTGAGCGTCTGCGAGGCAGAGGCGTAGTCTTTGTTGAGGATTTGTGCCAAAGCGGCGCTGTTAGACTTCACGCCGGCCAAGTTTTGAGCGGCTTGTGCGTAGTTGCCTTGGGCAATGTTGAGATTGCCGAGCACTTCTTTGTAGTTTTTGGCGGCAGTGGCCTTTGAGAGAGCCGTTTCGGCGGCGGCTACGTTGCCTTCAACGATGTTCACCAGAGCGGCGTTGGCGTTAGCCTCGGCTGAGCCGGCTTCTTTGCTCAGAGCCTGTGAGAGGTAGTTTTTGGCAGCGGCCATATCGCCGTTTTGGAAGGCCAGCTGTGCCAAGTTGTTGAAGGCGCGGCTGTCTGTGGGATATTGTTTGGCGGCGGTGGCGTAGATATCGGCCTTTTCAGCCTTGTTGTCGGTCAGTGTGGCAGCATAGAGCAGTTCTTCGACAGAAAGCTGTGAAGCGTCGGCTTTGTATTGGCTCTTGATTTCGTCGTCGCTACGGCCGATGAGGTTGTAGTTGACGGTGAGGCGTGCGCGACGCAGTTCGGGCAAAATTTCGTTGGCCAGTTCGGTGAAAGCGCTTGAGAGGTTGCGGATTTGTGCCTCACGCTCCTCGGGGTCTTCATACATCGAGAGGACACGCACGATGACGTCTTTGTCTTGGATGTTAGAGGCGGCCACGAGTTCCTGGAAGCCTTCCCAGTCTTCGGCTGTGTATTTCTGTTCCACTTCAGCGTCGAGCTGGATGTCTTTGAGTTGTTTCTTCACGTAGTTGCTTGAGGTGCCTTGACGTTTTTCAGCCAAACGGGTGTTGAAGTCGAGGGCGCCTTCGGGTGAAGCATAGGCCGATACTTCGATGCCGTCGAGCTGATAACCTTTAGAGTCGGCTTTGATGTCGCGAAGGGTTTTGATGAAGTCTTGGACAGAAACAGACTTGAGTTCGCTCGTACGGATATTGGCTTGGTTGATGAGGTATTTAATCTGGGCCTGCTTGGTCTGGGCGATGGCATACTGGTATTTGTCTTCACCCGTAGCACCTTGGGCGCCGGCAGCTGTGCGGCCGAGCAGAGTTGAGGTGGCGATGACGCCGTCGGCCACTTTCACCTCGGGCACCTTAACGCTCTTATTGCCTATTTTGGCGTCGAAGGTCAGGTAGAGTTCGCTCTTGGCCATTTCGGGAACATAGGCGAAGGTGTTCTTCATGGTGTAGTTGCCACCCACCTTGTATGAAATTTCTTGGTTGTTGCCCTGTACCTTTTCACCTTGGAATGTGGCAGCTTGACCGGCGGTTTCGCCGCCTTCATAGCGCAACACGGGAATTACGGTGACTTGAGCTTTCTTTTTCATATACTTTTCGGGGAAGCGACCGTTGATGGTTACGGGCACTTTGTTGCTCACCTCTTCAAGCGGAGAGGGGGTTACGGTGAAGTTGTCGGCAGAAAGCTCGCCGAGCTTGCTGCACGAAGAGAGCACCAGCCCCGAAGCCAGTGCGACAAACAAAAATGATTTGGTTTGCATAAAAATAAAAGTGTGGTTAATGGTTTTTCTGCGGGATAAGGCCCCGACAATTTTCGGCCCGAATGATGAGGCCGACCATCTTGCTTGGTAAACGATGGGTGTGGGGCTAATGCAGAGCAAAGGTAATCATTTCTTGCACCTTAACGCTTATTTGACGCCCAATTTTTAGACGACATGCCATGTAATCGCTTAAAAAGCATTAACATCAGGCTTTTTTATCCGTCGCATTGATAAAAAATGTAATTTTGCACACTCAAATTTATGCTGCATATTACCGGCACAGAGACTTTTCTTCATTCACTCACAACAGACAAAGATGAAAATCGCACAAGACATTCATTATGTAGGCGTCAACGACCGCACCAAGCACCGCTTTGAGGGGCTTTGGTTTCTCCCGGCAGGCGTCTCATACAATTCTTATATCATTGCCGACGAGAAGGTGGCGCTCATCGACACGGTCGACGTGGCTTTTTTTGCAGAATATTTGGCCAACATTCGCCAGGTCATAGGCGACCGCCCCATCGACTATCTCGTCATCAATCACATGGAGCCCGACCACTCTGGCTCGTTGGCTCTCATCAGAGACAAATACCCGCAAATACGTCTTGTAGGCAACAAAAAGACGATGGAAATGGTGCAAGGTTTCTATGGCGCGGCTTCGGCCGACGATGTCGTGGTGGCCGACGGCGATACCCTTGCTCTTGGGCGTCGCACGCTTTCATTTCATCTCGTCCCGATGTTGCATTGGCCCGAGACGATGGTTTCTTATGTCAAGGGTGAAGGCATTATGTTTTCGGGCGATGCCTTTGGTTGTTTCGGCGCACTCAATGGTGCCGTCGTAGACCGCGACATGGACATTGCGCCCTATCTTCCCGAGATGGAGCGTTATTTTGCCGCCATTCTCGGTAAGTTTTGTGTGCCCGTGCGCAATGCGCTCAAAAAACTCTCTGGTCTTGAGTTGCGTATGATTTGCCCCACCCACGGTCCTGTTTGGTGTGAAAAAGTGGGTGAAGCCGTCGAAGTCTATCGCCGCATGAGTCATGGCGAGAGCCAAAAGGGTTTGGTGGTTTGCTATGGTTCGATGTATGGCCACACACGCCGTGTGGCCGAGGCCATAGCCCGCGGTGCCGCCGAGGCCGGTGTGCGCAAAATCATTGTCCACGACCTCAGCGTGTCGCAGCCTTCGTTTGTTTTGGCCGACATCTTCCGCTACAACGGTTTGGCTATTGGTGGGCCAACCTACAACGGTGGCGTATTCCCCGTGGTCGAAGACCTGCTCAAGCGTTTGGCCGGCCGCGACGTCAAGGCCCACAAGTTGGCTTGGTTTGGTGGCTTCACGTGGGGTTCAATGGCCGTCAAGACCATTGCGGCCTATAACGAAAAGATGGGTATGACGCCCGTGGGCGAACCGCTCGAGTGGAAACAAGGCACCAGTGCCGACACGCTCGACCGTGCCCGAGCGCTCGGCCGCTCACTTGGCGAAGCCATTTTGGCTTGACGGCTGAGTCGCGGTGGCTTCGGCCTTTCAGAGCCTTTATTCCCTTCCCCACCCTTCAATCTTCTGTGCAATTCGGGACTACCGTGACACAACTATTCGTTTAATGGATACATCACGCTCCAAAGCCGGTCATCACACCGCGCCTTGGAGCGTATTTTTTGTGCTGAAAATCACGGAGACACTTCATCCCCCGTCAAATAGGCGCCTTGCCCCGACGTTCAACAGACAACATGGCAAGGTCTTGTTCTTGTGGCTCGTTCAAGGAAACAATTGGGGGGTTGTTTGCCGCAAAAAACAAGAAAAAACCACGAAATGTTGCATAGTAATTGCAATTTATCTAATTTTGACGCGTGAAAGTGGGCCTATATCGTCTCTTATTGGCCCACGGCGTTAACCTCGCCCACCCTGAAAAACAGCAAATCTCCATTCATTTAATTTTATACTTTAACAACAACCTTATGAAAAAAATCTACTTTTTCTTGGTGGCTGTTCTCGCGCTGTTTGGCGCCTCAACAGCCCAGGCTAAAGATGTGGTGAAGTCCATCGGCCATCACATCACGGCTCTCTCTGAGTTGCAGCAAGGGCAGAAAGTGCTCTTCTTCAACAATGGCGGTCCTGAGTTCCATGGACAGGCCGAGCGTAAAGCCTTCCTTCTCGAGGATAGCGAAGGTAAGATGTGGATTCAGCGCAACCTGCCCGTAGGAACGCTTGAGTCTAATGCTTACATCTGGACCATTGAGACTTTGCAGGTAAATGGCGATGCCCTTGAAATCACGCTCAAGAGTGCTGCCGGTAACTATTTTGCCGCTTTCTCTGCCAACAATGCTCAGGGTCAGACCGGTTCTGAACCCGGCAACCTGACCATCACACAGTCGGCTGAAGGTGACTCACTCTTCTTCATCCAAGATGCCAACGGCATTTATTTCAATGGTCAGAATACCGATGGTTATGGTGCTGAAAACGGTCGTGCTAAGTTTGTGGGTTGGAACCAGTCTGGCGACAACTCCAACTATATGATCTACATCCCCGAGATTGAAGACAAGACCGTGTACCAGGTCATCTTCCAATTCAGTGATGAGGTAGGAACTCAATTTCATGAAAATATCACACAAAACTACACTGTAGGTGACTCAGTTTTTGCCCCTGTCATTGAAAACTACTCCTACCTCTCTGCAATAGATGGTGATATGAATGATATTGAACTGCCCCTCGTTATGCCCGAAAACGACCTCGAGTTGATTTTGACCTACAAGAAATGGGTGCAAGTTGATGTGATATGCTACGGACAAAACGGAGGTCTTCTTTACTCCAACACAAGCTATTACCAGCAGGGCACTCAGTTTGTATTGCCCTCTGAAGACGTCGTAGGTATTGGCTATGTACTCAACGCAGACGACGCTGCCACTTATGGCAACTACACCATCACCGAGGATGTGCTGATT
>JAHAWW010000046.1 GCA_018383375.1 Prevotellamassilia sp.
ATATATTAATATGTGTGTATGTATGAATATCGGCCCTACAGCGGCGACGTAATTTTGCTTTGCACTTCTATCTCAACGGGGGCTGAAACACGCCAAAAAGACAACGATGCGACGGGGGCAATCAAACTGTCTTTTTCTCATCGCCGTTTTCGCGCTAAATTGCGGCAAAGCAGAGAGAGGAGGGTCAATGGCCCTCTTTTTTTGTGGTATTTAGGCACTTACGGGCCTTATGACAAGAAAAATCGGCCTTATGACAAGAAAAATTGGCTCGCTTTCCGTAAATATTTGGCCTAAACCTTGCGTTTTTTTGACGGTTGCGGCAGCGAAAAAACTTGGCCGAGTGTGCCATCCGTCAATTATTCAAAAAAATAACACTGATTGTGTCACTAAAGACCCCGTTGTTTAATCATCTGCACCAAGCCGCCCAAACAGAAGCATCTGGAGACACGGCGCAAAAAAACTTTGGCCGAAAAACAAAACAACGTGCTCGGCGACAAATCATTAAGCAAGACATCACTGAGCCGCACGCCCAAACGGCAAAAATTGGGGAGGGAGAAATGTGAAAAACAAGCGTGGGCGAGGGCACACTGAGGAGTTTTTTGTAAGTTTGCATTCTAAACCCATGAGGCAATGATGGGCGGCGGCCGATGATTGTCGACAAAAAAACACCAAACGACCTTGATATGAAACTGAATGTTTATACACGCTATGCCATAGCTTTGACTCTCGTCATGACGCTCTGCGCCTGCGGCGACGACGACAAGGCTCCGGCTCTCAAACCCCAACTGCCCGCACAAACACCAGCTGACGCCGTCAAGCAAATCCAACACTTTGGCAACGTTCGCACCAGCTACGACTGGACATTCACCTACAGCGAAGACCGACTCACCGTGGCCGCCGGCCAACTCAACGACGGCACCAACAACTCGGGGACAAACTACTCCTACACCGCTTGGCTCAACTATTGGCCGGGGGGCATGGGAATGACCCACTCCAACGGCGACAAACTGAGCCTCAGCCTGAACAGCGATGAAAAAATTGCCCAAATGAACGTGAACAATTCGGCCTACCGCTTCAACTACACCGATGGCCGACTGACGGCTTGGGATAAAACCGTGACCGAAAACGCCTTCGGACAAGCTCAAACTTACCACAGCCAAGCTGCCATCACCTACAGCGGCGGAGACATCACCGAAATTGTCTACCGCGCTGCCGGCGGAACTGTGACCACCGTAAATCTCACCCCGTCGCTCATCATCAACCGCAGCGGACTGCTGCCCGAAACCGTCGCCGAAGAACTTGGCTTGTTAGGACTCGAACATCTATACTACGCCGGACTGATGGGCAAAGCGTCGCTCCATCTGCCGGCATCGCTCACCCGCACCATTACTTCAGGAAACTCCACCACGTCCGAAACCATCAGTTTCGACTATGGCACCGACAATGAGGGCCGTGTCGTGGTGTGCAACTATACCACCCCCGAGGGCGGCGTGGCCTCAGTGAGCTATAAATATTGACGGCCGCCGTGGAAACGACAAATGCGCAACGTCATGCCGCCGGCACGGGCGGATGGGCCTACTACCGATTACCTGAAGAAGAGGTCTACACTCACGTGGCCTGCCATAAGGTGAAAGCCATCAAGGGCGGACACCAGGCAGTGGGGCGCGAGCGTGGCGTGGTTGTGGCACCCTTTGAACCGACGGCCGACGAGCCTTGCTTGCTCATCTCTCCCGACAGCCTGCAAACCCTGCCCGTGCCCGAGGCCGATGACGAAGGCATCGAGGTGAATGTCGACGTCACCATGGGGCACGACGACTATGCACGGGGCTTCAACCTGTGTCATCAAGCCTTGACCCGAGGCACGGCCGACGAGATGCTCAAAAAGGTGGTGATGTGCCGGCGAGTGAATTTGACCTTTGCTCAAAAGCCCGAAG
>JAHAWW010000049.1 GCA_018383375.1 Prevotellamassilia sp.
TGGCGTGGCAGAGGGCCGAATGGCCGTTTTTTGCGACGAACGAGCAACTCTGCCACGACGAAACCTTCGCTTCCAAGGGGCAGTTTGCCGTTTGGTTTTGTCTTTTGTCAATAGATGTTACATAATCAGCCCAGGCCTGATGACCTGGGCTGATATGTTGCGCCCTTTCAGGGCTTGCCATGCCGACTCTTAGTCTTTTAGTCTCTTAGTCTCTTCGTCTCACGTTATTATCTCACGGCCTCACCGTTATTTGTCCGTCAGACGAGATACAGATGCCTTTGACGGGCTCTGCCAGGCGGCGTCCCTGCAGGTCGTAATAAGTCACGGCCGATGTGGGGATGGCAGCTGTCAGTGTTTCGCCAAGTGAAGAGGCGACCGCCGTTTTTTCAAACGTCCAAATCGCTGCGCCCCATGTTTTGGGTTTCAGCAGCACGTAGTTCCAGGCGTTGGGGTTGACATACCAGCTTGTTTCTCCGTCGGGGGCGAGGATGTTCAGCCCTGTTTGTCCCTCGTCAGTGGTGTTCTGGCTGAGCGTCCACGATGTGGGTTCGCCCAGTTTCACTTGTGTGTCGGCAGTCGATGTTTCAACGCGTGCAGCTGTGCGTGTGGCTACATTGTAGAGACAGATGGAGCCGTCGGCATTTTTTTTCACCTGCCAGAGAAAAGCCTCATCGTCGGCTTTGAGCGTGGCTGGCACCACCGTGTTTGTCGTCGTATTGGCCTTGGCATATTGTGTGGTGAAATAAGCGTTTGCAATGCGATAATACACCTCCTCACTTAAGGCGTCGGCCGGTGAGGTGCGTGGCATGGCCAAGAAAATGTTGTAGCGTTCCACGAAGTGTAGGTAAGTCTCTTCGGTCACTGAGCCTTGGGCCAAACTGTCGGTGGCGGGGGTGATGATATCAGTGGAGAGAAAGGCCAAAGCCTCTTCGGTGGGTTGGTTCATTTGTCCCGGTTGAGCTGTGAGGATGATGTGTGCAGCTTTGGCCACGAGCCCTTGCAGCCAAATGGCGTAGTCGCTCACCTCCTCCAGTCGCCACGTGGCGGGATAGTGAGGCGTGGCGTTGTCTTTGGCCATAGCCTTTCCTGTGCAGTAGGCATAGAGTCGTCTGATGCTGCCTGCCGTGTTGTCGCCGGCCACCGACCACACCACTGTGCCGGGGATGTAGGTAGCCGTGGGGTTGAGGCTTGTCGGTGTGGCCATTGTCAGGCTTGAGCCTTCGGCCGTGAGTGTAGCCGGTTCGTTTAGGGTGGGCAGTGTGAGGCGCAGTCCCGTCTGCACGTTTTTCATTTTGTAGCCATTGCCGTCGGCCTCGATAGTCCAAAGCTCTTCTGGCTCAGTCTGCGGTGTGTAGTGAAAGCGCACCCCTGTGCCGTCGGCATAGAGCGTTGATCCCTCATATTGTTCGCGATAATAGGTGGCGGCCGACACCATCTTATAAGTCTTACCCGGTGTGGGCATCACCACCGGCGCCGTCTTGACAGCCGTCATGGCTGCTGTCAGCGTGGTGAGTAGAGCGGCGTTGGTCGGGTCGGCATTGAGCGCTTCGATAGCTTCCTGTAATGTTGTGCATACTTCGGCTGTCGGATAGCCCGGTTGACCCGGTTTGAGCGCCGCGGCAATGTTTTGAGCTTCGTCGAGCGTTTTTTCTGCTTCAGTCTGTGGCGAGTCGATGATATAGTGTCGGGCGTAGGTGTAGCCCAATTGGTCGAGAATTTCGTCGTGGCTTTGCAGGCGATAGTTGAAACTGTGCCAATCTTTGGCCTCGGCCGGCAGCCATCCGGTTTCGCTCAGCGCCAACATACGTGGTAGCAGCTGATATTCCAGTTCGATGCTGTCGTTGCAAGTTTCGGTCCAAAGGTTGCCTTGCACGCCCATACAATAGTCTTCGCGACCCGAAAGCGAGCCCACGGGATTGAGTACGTAGACCTCTTCGATAGAGTTGACAAAGCTATCGCCCCAACCGCCCTGATAAGGTTCGTCGATTAAGCGCTGTGAGGCCGGCACCTGATAAAAGTCGAGATAGAGACTCTGATAAGGCACCACGATGCTCTTGAAGCCCTTGTCGGCGGCGTCGGCACTTTTAGTGATATTGTTCCAAGCCATCACGACCGGCTTCACCGTGTTGGTCGACGTCCAGTGAGCCAACAGTTCGTCCCACACCACGATATCTTTGTCGTAGTTGTCTTTGAGCCAAGTGCCCAACTGCTCCACGAGCCAGGGTTGCAATTCTTCCACGCCGCTCAGTCCCTCGTCGGCCACGCGTTTGAGGCAGTCGGCGTTGGCGGCCCATTGTGTCGTGGGGCACTCGTCGCCGCCGATGTGGATGTAGGGGTAGGGGAAGACCTCGGCAATGTGTCCCAACACACATTTGAGGAAGTCAATCACCTCGTCGCGTCCCACGTTGAGCACGTCTTGCGAGATGCCACCGTCAATGCGCACGCTGTAGGTTTTAGTTGAGTCGCACGACAGGTTGGGATAAGCCGCCACGGCAGCCACCATGTGTCCCGGCAGGTCGATTTCAGGCATAATCTCGATGTTGCGACCTTTGGCATAAGCCACAATCTCTCTCAAGTCGTCGAGCGAGAACCATTTGCCACGGCCATATTCCGTGTCGTCAAAAAACTTCGAGTCGCCTCCGGCGTTGACAAACGATCCCTGCCTAATGCTGCCCACCTCCGTGAGTCGCGGATATTCCGGAATTTCCACGCGCCATCCTTGGTCGTCGGTGAGGTGCAGGTGGAGTCGGTTGAGTTTATAGGTAGCCATCACGTCAATCACGCGTTTCACCTCTGTTTTAGAGAAGAAGTGTCGTGCCACGTCGAGCATAAATCCTCGATGTCCCCACTGGGGTCGGTCCTCGATGTTGAGCAACGGCAGTGTCCATCCGGAGCCGTCGGTGAGTTTTTTGCCGTAGATGTCGTTGGGCAGCAGTTGTTTGAGCGTTTGCAAGGCATAGAAAAAACCCGTCGAGTCGGCCGCTGTGATGTCGATGCCGCCGGCCGTGATGTGGAGCGTGTAAGCCTCATGGGCGAGGTTGGCATCCGTGGTCAGATTGATGCCTCCCGCCATACGGTTTGAGGTCACGGCCAAGTCGATGCCGCCGGTTGCTTTGAGTCTTTCGGCAAACTCCTCGACATAGGTCAGCGCAGTGGCGTCGTCACATCCTATGCCGGTGAGCGTAGCCACATTTATTGAGCCCTCGCCCATGGTGAGCGACTGCGGATAGGGGATAAGATTCACCTTGGGTAGCGCGGCCAAATAGTCGGCCTCGCTCACCAGTCTGAAGGGCTGGTTTTCGTCGGCGCGGTCGTCCCAAAGGCCCAAAGACTTGCCCGTTCCGGCGCCTCCCCATTGGTTCATATAGACCGCCGTGTTTTGTTTTGGCGAAAGCACAAACCCGTCGGCGTATGTCGTGTTGGTGGTGGTTTGCACCACGAAAGTCGTATTGCTGTTTGTTGGTGTGGCAGCGGCATGGAGCATACCGTTTTTAGCGGTGGAGGAGGCGTAGAGCATTTTGCCGCTTCGGCTCACCACTTGGAAGCCGTTGGCATTGTCGCCCACAAACTTCCAAAACTGGTCGTCTGTGGCTGTGAGTGCAGCTGTTTTCACCTCTTCGCCGTCGTTTTGTGCTTCCACGACGGCACCTCCATTGGCAAATTCGATTAAAAACCACACGGGTTCGTCGCCGTTGGCAAATTCGGGCAGGTTTTGCGCTTTCGCGGACGCGAACAGTCCGAGGCAGAGGGTTAATACAAAAAGTAGTTTGTTGGTCATAGTTTTGGCTATTAAGATTTATGGTTTGTTCGGAGCAGTGAAATAACCTGTGCAAAATAAGGTTTAATCCTTGAGAAGCCCAAGCGATTCAGCCCTTTTTTGAATTCTTAACAGGGCACAGTTGAGAGAGGAAGGCGCAGCCAACCGACGACAAGCCGAGCGCAGAAGACAAGCTTCGTTTGGATTTTGCCGAGGCGCGTAGGAGGAAGGCGAAGCCAAAGAGACAAATAGCGGCAATGCACGGCCTGCCTCAACGTGTTTGGGGGCTTGGCGAACGCGCCTATATGATGCTTGGCGCACTGCAAAAGGGTCATCCCAAAGACGAGAAACTCTACGACCTCAACACGCCCCAGGAACCCCTAAAGCTCATCTTGAAACTCGGCTTCAAGATTGAAAGGGCATAGCGGAAGCGGAAGGACAGAAGGACAAAAGTCTAAGAGACGGGAAGGACAAGAGACATTTGGTCTCTTTGTCTTTTCGTCTTGTTTTTGTTGTTGCGCTTTGTTTTTTGCGCTAACTTCGCAGTCTAATAATATAAATATGAATAACAATGTGTCTGCCGGGAGATGAAGTTTTGACGCTCGGCGGCAGGCCGTAGTAACTCTATCACTTCTCTCGATTTTGAAAATCTTGCTCTTAGGCTCGGGCGGTCGCGAACCTGCACTGGCCTGGAAATTGGCTCAAAGCCCCAAGTGTGAAACGCTCTATATCGCTCCCGGCAATGCCGGTACGGCGCAGGTGGGGCAAAACGTATCCATCAAAGCCGACGATTTTGAGACCCTGGCCGATTTTGTGGAAAATGAAGGTGTCGGGATGGTGGTCGTAGGGCCAGAAGACCCATTGGTGAAAGGCATCGTAGACTATTTCAGCAACCACGAGAAGCTCCGTCACGTCAAAGTGATTGGCCCCTCGGCCGAAGGCGCTCAGTTGGAAGGCTCAAAAGATTTTGCCAAAGGTTTCATGAAACGTCACGGCATCCCCACGGCTGCATACGAGACGTTCGACGCCGACCATATCGACGAAGCTAAACACTTTCTCTCTACCCTCAAGCCCCCCTATGTGCTCAAGGCCGACGGTCTCTGTGCCGGCAAGGGCGTCATCATCGTCAACACGCTCGAAGAGGCGCATAAAGAGCTTGAAGATATGCTTGGCGGCATGTTTGGCCAAGCTTCGGCACGTGTGGTGATCGAGGAGTTCATGACGGGCATCGAGTGTTCGGTGTTTGCCATGACCGACGGCCGTCATTATTGCATCTTGCCCGAGGCCAAAGACTATAAGCGTATTGGCGAAGGAGACAAGGGCCTCAATACGGGCGGTATGGGTTCTGTTTCGCCCGTGCCCTTTGCCACGCCCGAATGGATGAAACGGGTGGAAGACACCATCGTGCGCCCTACGGTGGAAGGTTTGGCCGAGGAAGGCATCGACTATAAGGGGTTCATCTTTTTCGGACTCATCAACACGCCCCAAGGCCCTAAGGTGATTGAATACAACTGCCGTATGGGCGACCCCGAGACCGAGACGGTGATGCTCAGACTGAAAACGGACTTGGTGGAACTTTGTGAGGCTGTGGCCGACGGCAAGCTCGACAAGTGTGGCGTGGAGCAGGACGAAAGGGCTGCGGTCTGCGTGATGTGTGTGTCGGGAGGATACCCGGGTGCGTATGCCAAAGGGGTGGAAATCACTGCCGTGCCTGTGATGGCCGACGGGGTGGTGTTTCATGCCGGTACGGCGATGGCCGACGGACGGTTGGTGACGGCCGGAGGTCGTGTCATGGCTTGCAGTGCATACGGTCGAGACAAGGCTGAAGCACTCGCCGCTGCCATGAAAGGTGCCGAAACGGTAGCTTTCGAGGGCAAATATTTCCGTCGCGACATCGGGGCGGATTTGTGATTTTGTGAGACAAAGAGAATAACAGGCCACGGATTTGTCGGATTAGACGGATGTCGTCTGATGATGAAATCCGTTAAAAAAATCTCCCCAAAAACATGAGAGCGCGCTCATTCAAAAACCGACTTACAGCCTCGATGTGGACGCTGCCGGTGATGGCGGTGGTCACGCCATTGGTGTGGACTTGTCGCGGCGCGCTGACGGCCGATGGCCGATGGCTCAGATTAGCAGCCGTGGCGGTGGCGGCGTGGCTGCTGGCAGAGCTCAATAGCCGTTTCGCCTTGCTCAGGGTGCGTTCGCGCATGGTGAGTGCCTCGTTTCTTGTCTTTGCTGCTGCAATGCCGTGGCTTTTTGACGAAATGGGGTTGCAGGTGGTGGCAACGGTGGCCGTGGCGGCGTCGTGGTGGCCGCTTTTCGGGGCATACG
>JAHAWW010000050.1 GCA_018383375.1 Prevotellamassilia sp.
ATTGTCCGCACGGCCTTCTCTGTGGTTGGTCTGAGAGACTCTGTCGAGGTACAGAGCATCACCGCCAAGGTGGTGGCCACCGACCTGGCCGACGTGAAAACCGTCAAGGCCTATTTCGCTACCAACGACCGTGAGCTCTTTGTCGACGCAGACAGCCTTATGACTTGGCGCGAACAAAACGGCGAACTCTTTGGTGTGGCTGAAAGCGTGGCCGACGACGGCACCTTCACCATCACCGGTTCGAAGAAACTTGCTCCCGGCGAGGGCTATCTTTGGATTGCCTACGACATTGCCGAAGACGCCACCGAAGGTCACACTGTCGACGCTCAGGTATTGTCTTATGTCATCGATGGTGAAACCGTCAACGAAGCCAACGGCAACCCGGCCAATGCTGTCACCATCTTCCTCTCCGAGGGTGCAGCCCTTATGCCCTACGACTGTGGCTCACGCTACTACCGCATCCCGGCCATCACCACCGTGAAGAAGACCCTCGAAAATGGTGAGGTGGTAGACCGTCTCGTGGTGCTCACCGACGACCGTCTGCAGCACAACGGCGACCTTCCCAATCAGCTTTACATCGTAGCTCAGTATAGCGACGACCTCGGCAAATCATGGACCGCTCCAGTTCGCGTGGCCGGTACGGCCGAACGTGGAGGAGCCTATGGCCATGGCGACGCTTCGATTGTCACCGACCGCACCAACGGCAACATCATCGGCATCATGACCTGCGCCGGCACCTATGGCCACGGTTTCTGGAATTCAACCGCCGCACAGCCACAGCTCTGGAAGACCATCAAGAGCACCGACGGCGGCGAAACTTGGGAATTGCCCGTAGACCACACAAGCAGCCTTTATGGCGAGGGTAGCCCCAATCCCACTTGGACTGCCGGTTTCTCCGGCTCAGGCGCAGCCTTGCAGAAACGTGACGGCACACTCGTGTCGAGTTTCGTCAATCGTCAGACTGAAAACGGTGTGACCTCTCAAAACTTCTATTTCTTCATGAGCGAAGACGGCGGCGACACTTGGGCAGTGAAAGGAACGAGCGGTACGACCAGTGCCGACGAGCCCAAGACACTCGAGCGCAACAATGGCGACCTCTCTATCTTCGTCCGTGCCGGCGGTTACAACTTCCACAATGTCACCAGCGACGATGGTGAAACGTGGCATTACGCCCCCGAAACCCGCTTCACCTCCGGCATCTCTGGCGCAGCCTGCGATGGCGAATATATGGTTTGGTGCTCTACGCTCGACGGCAACCCTTGGAACATCGCTCTTGAGACGTTGCCCAATAGCGGTTCCCGTCAAAACGTGAGCATCTGTCTCTCTACCGACGAAGGCGAAACCTTTGGTGAGCCCAAGACCATCTGTCCGTGGGGCTCAGGCTACAGCACCTGCGTGGTTCTGCCCGACGGCACACTCGGCGTTTACTATGAAGAAGACGGCTACTACAACGCTTCCAACTATGTGCTCCGTTTCGTCCGCTTCAGCCTCGACTGGGCCAGCGACGGTGCCTATAAGTTCACCGAAGATAGCCCCTTCCATCCCATCTGCGAGCAACAAGCTGATGCCATCGAGGGTATGCAGACCATCAACACTCCGGCCGACGACGTCATCTACGACCTCCAGGGCCGCCGTGTGGTCAACCCCACTTTCCAGGGTGTTTATATCAAGAATGGCAAGAC
>JAHAWW010000053.1 GCA_018383375.1 Prevotellamassilia sp.
AATACGCGCAAGAATTCTTGGCCCACGGCGCCGCTGGCGCCAACGATAGCTACGTTCATTTGTTTGTAGGTGTAGGTGTTTGGTTGCGGCAGACCATAGTTTTGGCCCGGCCGCTGCTTGTGAATAAATGAAATTTCGGTTGGTCGTTGCTCCTCCTCGTGGTTGTCTGATGCCGCCACGCTGTTGGGCAAAACGTTATTTCGCCGACAAAAGTACAAAAAAACTATGTATTTGAGGTTTTTAGCCTTGATTTGTGTGGATTTGTCAAGGTTTGTGGGGAAATACAGACGTCAGGCAAGTTTAGAACATCATCAAAGGCTAAACTGATGAACGTTTGTGCAAGGCGAGAGCAGAGTCCGGCAAACTTGTTTGATTGGACTATGCCGAGCCGCCGCCAAAGGTGCAATTTATTGAACGTTTGTGCAAGGCGAGAGCAGAGTCCGGCAAACTTGTTTGATTGGACTATGCCGAGCCACACCAAAGGGGAAGAATTATCGTACCCAAAGCTTCTCGCCTATGTTCTTTCTTCCGTCTTGCAACTATCGATACAGCAGTTTGTTAACTTTTCCCGTATTTCCAGTTAATAAAGTCCTCTTTTCTCAGACCGATGTTGCGTAAATTGTTTCTGATGATAAATTCTGGTATGGGGTCAATATGCGTTTGAAGGATAATTGGTCTCAGAGAGCCCGGCTTCGTCCACTTTTCATGTCCACCTTCGACTCCTTTATTGATACAACCGGCGTCTGTCAGAAATGCCCTGAACTCTTTCAAAGAGATATTGCTCAACTTGTAGGTGTTCATAGCCTAGGATGTGTAATGTCAGCAAGAAACCATTACATTCATATTCGTTTTGCGGAAGTCTGCAAGTTGTGTGATTTTGCTGGCTTCTTTTCTTCTTATCATATCGCAAAATCTGGGTTCAGAGATATGATTATTGTGTTCAATCCATCCGTGCCCGTGAAGGTCGATCTTTAGAGTGCCGTTTTTTATTTGGGTGGTGAGATAGTCCTTGACGACATATAGTAAATCCTCTCCTGCTTTTTCTTCTGTGGTATCATATCCAGACAAATCGAGAGAAGGACAATATGCAATCCACACATCGTTCTCTTTAAAAAACAACACGGAAATGGTCATTCCTATGCGCCCTTCTTTAAATTCAATCTTGTTTACCATAATTCTTTAGAGTCAGAACTTATGCTCTGCGATAAGGTTTATTCTCTGCAAATGTACGTTTTTTTGTTTTATAGTATAAGACTTGCCTCACAAAATAATCCTTCTTGCTTTACAATATCAAAATTTGTCAACTTGAAGAGAGCTACAAACAATCATTTTACCCCAAAACTTTTAGTTTCCTCCTATCGAAGTCACGTTATTCTGAATTGTTTCAGAAGCAATGCAGGATGAGTCAATAAATCCCAAACTCACATCGCTTTACATTAAATTCTTTTTGCTATTCAGAAAATAAGGGGCTTGCCATTTAGTATTATGCCTCAAAAACATAATGTTTGTGGAGCATAACTTGAATTGATTGGAATAATATGAGTGGTGATGTTTTTTGATAAGACTGCATCGGCAATGCGCGAGGTTGCAGAATTTTTACAGCCAAAGCCATAGAAGTTTTTTGAAGATTAATGGATTTTTTGCGCGGCTCTTTCATGCCTTTCATAGTCGCACACAAATAGCAAAAAGCAATCATTTACCAAATACCACACCCCTCGCCAAATACGCCGCCTTTTTCGTCAAACAAGCCACGGCGGCTAACCGCTTCTTCAATATCCTTCAATCTGTAAAACAACTTGTTTTTAACATAAAATGCAAACCGCGCTTTGCAAAACCGAAAGAAAAACGTTAAATCAATTAAATTAAATAGTTAAAAACGGGGGGGGTAATTTTTGAAGTGCCTTTTTGCGTAAATTCGTCTATCATTCAAATATGGCCTATTATAGGGCGACTTTTGGCGCGCTCTGAGGCCCCGCTTTCGGAGTTAAGACCACCTGCTTCGGGCACGCTGGTCGCAAACATTCGGAGGCACCCATCTATCCTATCAACTCTATAGCGCAAACGGTGAGGGACAAAAACGGTAAGCAAGCCCTAACTTTTACGCAACTATCATATAACTGCTTGGAGATTATTGTGTTATCATTCTAAGCAGGATTAGAATTATTGTCCCTAAGTTCTTATTGTATGGCCTCAGAAGTCGAAGCCGATCTGGCGGGCGGAGCAGCTCCGGCCGAGGGCTTGTTATGGTTCGTCATGCGCGACCTCAAGCGGCCCAATGCCAAAGTTCCGGCCTATTGCCAGTTGCAGCAAGCCGGTTTTGAGATTTTCACGCCAATGACCACACGCATCGCTATTCGTGGCGGTCGGCGTGTGCGCGAACAAGTGCCCTTCGTGCGCGACCTCCTCTTTGTTCACACCACGCGAGAGAGCCTCGACCCCATTGTCAGCCACACCGCCACCCTGCAATATCGCTACGTCAAAGGCGGCCGATATTGCGAAGCCATGACAGTGCGCGAAGCCGAGATGGAGCGTTTCATTTTTGCTGTCAGTGGGATGGAGCGTCCGCGATTTTATAAGATTGAAGAAATCACCCCGTCGCTCTATGGGCGTCGCATTCGCATAGTCGGCGGTCGGCTCGACGGCTACGAAGGCCGGTTGGTCACCACTCGCGGTTCACGCACCCGCCGTTTGCTCATCACCCTCGAAGGCCTTTTGGCCGCCGATGTCGAGGTGCAGCCCGAATACATACGTTTCTTGTCCGATGAATAATCATCAATCTGCCCTTCAGACCATTTTGCAAAGTGGCCGTTATGTCGACCCTGCACTCTCTGCCGCCGAAGCCCTTTATGCCGAGACGCTGCTCCTCTCCGAGCTCCTTGTGGCCGTGGAATGTGGCATGATGGGCCATGACGCCGATGCACAGAGGCTCGCCGCCACTCTTGAGGCTCGCCTGCTTCCGATGCTCGAGGCCAAGATGCAAAAATCAGAGACCCCACAAGACCGGTGGCGTTGGGCCGAAGCCCGTTTCACTCTGGTCTCGGCCATTGATGCCATCGACGAAACCGCTTTTGAGCGTTTCAGGTCCGACCTTGTTCAGGCCGCTTCGGCATCTATCGAGTCACTCGACGAAGCCAATCAAGTTGCCCTTCATCTCTTGCGCTTGCAGACCGTTGCCGACCTCAGCGTCGCCGAGGCCTCAGCCGTCTTCCCCGGTGATTGGCTTTCGGCCCTCCAAGACTGTGTGAAGACACAGCTCGAAGAGGTTGCCCATCCTACATCCACTACTGCCCACACCATCGCTCAAGTCGCCCTCCGTTGGCAGCTTATCGATGCCGCCACCATCGTCTGCCATGATTTGGCCACCATTGCCGAAGCCGCCATACGGCACCGGTATGAAGAGAGCTCTGGCGAATGGCGCACTATGGTCGCCGCCTCCACGCCGGCCGACCGCTTGTTAGCCTACGCCGCCTTTTCGCGCTTCACCCTTTTGCCTCCTGCGGCCCTCAACAACCTGCTCGAGGCCATTCTAACCTCTCCAACAACCCATTCCGAGCCCGAAGTCTATCACCTCCTCGCAGCCTGCTGTCAAGTCACAGCCGAGGCCGAACTTGAGGACTGCCTGGTGTGAGGCGCATTTGTTTGCATCACTCCTTCAACCAGCAAAGCGGTGCATAGAGCGGTCGGTTCTCCATCCAGTCTTGCGTCTGGAACGGCAACAATGAGAGCCTCAATCCCGTCAAGTCCGGATGCTTTTGGATGAAAGCCGAAAGCGATTTTGATTTGACGTTCACCTCTGCTTTTACTTCAATCGGCACGATGCGCGCCCCCGACTGCACCAAAAAGTCAATCTCGCTCAGCGAGTCGTTGCTACTATAATAATATATAGGTATACCCGTAGGCTGCAACTGTGTGAGCACATAAAGCTCCGTCATGGCCCCCTTGTATTCCACAAAAGCCTGGTTGTTCACCAAAACCGCCTCGGCTGGTGAATCGGCCATTGCCCCCATCAGTCCCACGTCGAGTGAGAACAGTTTGAACGCTGACAAATCTTCATAAAATTTCAACGGCAAACTCGGCTTGTTAGCCCGATAAACCCGATAGACCAGTCCGGCGTCAATCAGCCACTGAATGGCCATCTCAAATTCTTTGGCCCTGCCGCCTTTTTTCAGTGCGCCATAGATAAACTTCTTGTTTTCGCGAGCCAATTGTGCCGGAATGCTGTCCCACACCAGATTAATGCGCGGCACCTGTTCTGCCGGTGCGTGTTTGGAGAAATCCCGACGATAGTCAAAAAGAATTTGTTTTTGAAGTTGGCGCACAGACTGCAGATTGCCGCTCGTGATATACTCCTTAACCACTGCAGGCATACCGCCCGTGTAATAATATTGCCTCAGACAGTCCACAAACCGCCCCGAGAGCGTGTCTATCACCTCAGTTTCACCATCTTTCATCAACTTTATCAACTGCTCTTCGCCAAGCGCCATCAGAAATTCCTCAAACGTCAGTGGAAACATCCTGAGCATATCCACTTTGCCCACGGGAAACGAGGAGTTGCCATGCAGTGAAATCCCCAGCAGCGAACCCGCCACAACGACGTGGTATTCAGGAGCATCCTCGCAGAAGTATTTCAGCGCATGGAGAGCCGCCGGACATTCCTGCACCTCATCCAGCACAATCAGCGTATGTTGCGGTTCGATGTGGATGTTGAGAAAAGCCGAGAGCGACCGTATGATGCGCGTCACGTTAAAGTCCTGTTCAAACACCTTTGCCAACTCCTTTTGGCTGTCCAGATTGACATAGGCCACATTCCGGTAATGCAGTTTGCCGAAGGCTTTGAGAATATAGGTTTTCCCCACCTGTCTGGCTCCATTGAGGATAAGCGGTTTCCGTTGAGAATTCTCTTTCCAACTAATTAGCTGATTTATAATAAGTCGCTTCATATCTCTACATTTATTTGGACGAATAACTGTGGCGAAGTTACATTTATTTCGACGAATAATCACCATTCCATTACACTTTTTTCGACGAATAAGTGAGTCCTATCCTTAAAACATCAAACCCTATGCGTCCCTTCACCGACCTCAAGATTGCCGTAGCCGGCACAGGTTACGTCGGCCTGAGCATAGCCACATTGCTCTCTCGCCATCATCAAGTCACCGCCGTAGATGTAGTGGCTGAAAAGGTGGACAAGATAAACCACCGCCATTCGCCCATTCAAGACGAATATATTGAGAAATACCTTGCCGAGGAGCCCCTCAACCTCCGTGCTACCCTCGACGGCGCCGCAGCCTATGCCGATGCCGATTTCGTGGTCATTGCCGCTCCGACCAACTACGACCCCGACAAAAACTTCTTCGACACCCACCACATCGAAGACGTCATCGACCTCGTCCTTTCGGTCAACCCCTCGGCCGTGATGGTCATCAAGAGCACCATCCCCGTAGGCTACACGCGCAGCCTCTATGTCAAATACGCCGCCCGTGGCGTGAAGCAGTTCAACCTGCTCTTCTCGCCCGAGTTCTTGCGCGAAAGCAAGGCACTCTATGACAACCTCTATCCCTCGCGCATCATCGTGGGCTATCCCAAAATCATCAACGACGAAGCCTTCCGTGAAGAAAACGAGGCAATCCTTAAAGTCACCGACCCCGCCGTGATGCGCAGCGCCGCCGAGACTTTTGCAGCCCTGCTTCAAGAAGGTGCCCTCAAGCCCGACGTAGACACCCTGTTTATGGGTATGAAAGAAGCCGAGGCCGTCAAGCTCTTCGCCAACACCTATCTGGCCCTTCGCGTGAGCTATTTCAACGAACTCGACACCTATGCCGAAATGAAAGGCCTCGACTCTC
>JAHAWW010000054.1 GCA_018383375.1 Prevotellamassilia sp.
GCAGGCGCTTGATGGCATTGTGCACCTCCTCGCCCGAGGTGGCACCAAAACGCTCCAGCCTGATGTAGCCCACACGAGGCGCAATCATATAGACGGCATCGACCGTGTTGACGGGAATTTTGTCGCGTGTCACGCGGAAAGTGAGTTGGTCTTTCACGCCACGGCGCACCACGCCCAGGTCTACTTTGGTGCCTTTCGGTCCGCGTAGGCGGTTCATGATGCTGTCGCGCTCCATCTTGACACCGGCAATGGGTTGGCCGTCGACACTCACTATGCGGTCGCCGGCCAAGATGCCGGCTTTCTCGCTCGGACCTTTGGCTGTGGGCTGAATGACCACGAGGGTGTCTTCAAGAATGTTGAACTGCACACCGATGCCTTCAAAATTGCCCTCGAGCGGTTCGTTGAGTTTTTTCGTCTCTTGGGCGTTGGTATATGAAGAGTGGGGGTCGAGTTTTTCCAGCATACCCACGATGGCATCTTCCACCAACTTGTTTTGGTCTACGCTGTCAACATAAAGATTGGTAATGGCCAGTTGGGCATATTGCAGTTTGCGCAACAGGTCAATATCGACGTCACCGCCGCCACGGTTTTGAGCCGTCAGCGACAGGCAACCGGCCGTCACGACAAACAGCAGGGTAATAATTTTTGTACGCATAAGTAAATAGGATAGTTAATGAACCAAGGCTATGTGGCTCGCCAAGCGACAGACGCGCCACCTTGGCGGTTAGGAATTGTGTGGTAGAAAGTCGCTGACGTCTTTGCCGAAATCCATCAATTCTCTCACCACACTCGACGAGATGCTCGAAAACTCCGGTTTGGTAAACAGCAAAATGGTTTCAACTCCGGCCAAACGGTCGTTCATATTGGCAATGTCGCGCTCATACTCAAAGTCTTTGACCGAGCGCAGTCCGCGCAAAATATATTTGGCGCCTTCGCGGCGGGCCAAGTCAATGGTGAGATCGTTGTAGGCCACGACGCGCACCTTGGGGTTGTCGGCATAGAGGCGGCCGATGGCTTCAACGCGTTGCGTGGGTGTGCGGTGTGCACGTTTGCTCTCGTTGACGCCTACGCCAATGACAATCTCGTCAAAAAGCGGCAGTCCACGCTCAACGATACTGGCATGGCCCACGGTGAAGGGGTCGAACGAACCGGGGAATATGGCAATCTTTTTCATACTTCTCAAACTTGAAGGGACTCTTCTGGCGCCGGGTCTTCTTCTATGACGAGGTTGTCGATGATGAAGTTTTGGCGCTCCATGGTGTTTTTGCCCATATAATATTCAAGCAGGTCAGCGACTTTGTCGCTCTTGTGGAGCGTGACCTGGTCAAGACGGATGTCGGGGCCGATAAAATGCTTGAACTCGTCCGATGAGATTTCGCCGAGACCTTTGAAGCGTGTGATTTCGGGGTCGGGGCCCAGTTTCTCTATGGCGGCGAGTCGTTCTTCTTCGCTATAACAATAGATGGTCTCAAACTCAGAGCGGTCTGACGTCTTGGCCTTCTTCAGAATGGCAGCGCCGGCACTCTTGTCGTCCACGCTTTTCACTGTGCCGACCGAGCGCGTCTTCTTCTTTTTGTTGCGCACGCGGAAGAGTGGCGTCTGAAGGATATAGACGTGGCCTTTTTTGATGAGTTCGGGGAAGAACTGCAGGAAAAACGTAATCATCAACAAGCGGATGTGCATGCCGTCGACATCGGCATCGGTCGCCACAATCACCTTGTTGTATCGCAGCCCGTCGAGACCATCTTCAATGTTGAGTGCGGCTTGGAGCAGGTTAAACTCTTCGTTGTCGTAGACCACCTTCTTGGTCAATCCGAAGCAGTTGAGCGGTTTGCCTCGCAGCGAAAAGACCGCTTGAGTCGAAGCGTCGCGACTCTTGGTGATGGAACCGCTGGCCGAGTCACCCTCGGTGATGAATATGGCCGTGTCGAGCCTGGGGTCGCTCTCGGGCTCGTCGCTGCCTTTTTTCGTCTTTGGCGCAGCGTCGTTGAAGTGGATGCTGCAGTCGCGTAGTTTGCGATTGTGGAGGTTAGCCTTTTTTGCCCGTTCGCGAGCCAGTTTGGTCACGCCGGCAATGGCCTTGCGCTCTTTCTCACTCTCTTGTATCTTTTGCTGAATGATTTCGGCGATGTCCAGATTTTTGTGCAGATAGTTGTCGACGTTTTCTTTAATAAAATCGCCGATAAACTTATTGACGCTCACTCCCGAGAGAGGGAAGGGGTTGCCGGCAGAGTCTTTGTCGGGGGCCATGGTGAGCGAGCCGAGTTTGATTTTGGTCTGACTCTCAAAAAGCGGCTCGATGACGCGGATGGAGATGGCGGCAACCAAGCCGTTGCGCACGTCTTGCACATCAAAATTTTTGCCGTAAAACTCTTTCAGCGTTCGGGCAATGTGTTCTTTGAAAGCACTCTGGTGTGTACCGCCTTGTGTGGTGTGCTGCCCGTTGACGAATGAGTAATACTCCTCTCCATATTGGGCCGTGTGAGTGAAGGCTATGTCGATGCCTTCGCCGGTGAGATGAATGATGGGATAGAGGCCGGGCGCCGTCATATTGTCGTTGAGCAAATCTTCAAGACCATTGCGGCTCATAATGCGCCGACCGTTGTAAAAAATGGCCAGCCCGGTGTTGAGATAAGTATAATTGCGGAGCATGTTTTCAACATACTCGCCGCGGAATTTATAGTTGACAAAAAGTGTGGGGTCCGGCTCAAAAAAGATATAGGTGCCGTTTTCGTCTTGTGTGTCGCTCTCTTTGTCGCTTACCAAAGCACCGCGCTCAAAAATGGCTTCACGCTGCCGGCCGTCGCGCACTGAGCGGGCAATAAAGCGCACAGAGAGTGCATTGACGGCTTTCAGACCCACACCGTTCATACCCACCGAGGCCGTGAAGACTGCCGTGTCGTATTTGCCGCCGGTGTTGAGGCGCGACACGGCGTCGACGAGCGAGCCCAAAGGAATGCCGCGGCCATAGTCACGGATTTCGGCGGTTTGATCGTTTTTGATGTCCACCTCAATGCGGCGGCCAAAGCCTTCGTTAAATTCGTCGATGCTGTTGTCAATGCTTTCCTTGAGCAGGACATAAATACCGTCTTCAGCATGCGAACCGTCGCCCAAACGACCAATATACATACCGGGGCGGGTGCGTATGTGCTCGGTGTCTTCAAGGTGGCGGATTTTGCTCTCGTCATAGACCACGGCGTTGGGCGTGGCTTCAGGCGAGAGACTGTCTTGTTGTGTCGTTGTGTTGTTGGCCATATTTTGCGCGGTGTCAAACCGCTGGTAGTTGTTTGCTGAGGGAAGATAAACTGTCAGATGTAGGCTTTATAGCAGCGGCGGCGTTTGTGTTGCTCGGTCTTGAAATACTGCCATTGGTTTTGCACCTTGTCGTTCATTTCAAGCTCGGGGTTGCTTTCGGCATATTCAAAGCCAAGTTTCTGATAGACGGGGATGAGGTCGGTAAAAAGCAAAGCGTTGACGCCCTTGCTCTGATAGTCGGGCCGAACGGCCACAAGCAAGAGATCGAGCACTTTGGGACGTTTCCACATTAAAGCCTTGAGCAGGTGAAACCAGCCGAAGGGGAACAGTTTGCCTTTGGCACGCTGAAGGGCGACAGATAGCGAGGCCATCGATATGCCCACGGCTACAATCTCTTGTTCGGCGTTTTCCACGATAGAGACCATACGCAAATCGAGCACGGGGATGTACATATTGACATACTTGTCGATTTGTTTTTCTGTCATTTTGGAAAAGCCAAACAGCGGGGCATAAGCTTCGTTGATAAGGCGGAAAATCTCGTGAGCTACGCCCGACTTTTTCAAGCCGCGTTTGCTGGTGAGTTTGCGTACGCGTAGGTTGTATTTGCGGGCAATGATGTCGGAGATGCGCTTATGTTTCTCGGGAATGGCATCGGGCACGTATATTTTCATCTCAACCCAGTCGGCCGACTTCTTGAGTCCCAATCGCTCAATATGCTGAGGGTAGTAAGGGAAATTATAGATGGTGGCCATGGTCGAGAGTTGGTCGAAGCCTTCAATAAGCATACCCTCAGCGTCCATGTCGGTGAAGCCCAGCGGTCCTTCAATCTCGTTCATACCTCGCTCTTGGCCCCACGCCTTCACCGTTGAGAGGAGTGCCTCGCTTACGGCAGGGTCGTCGATGAAGTCAATCCATCCGAACCGGACACATTTGCGGTTCCAGGTTTCGTTAGCACGGTGGTTGATGATGGCAGCCACGCGGCCCACGACTTCGCCCTGCTCATTGTAGGCCAAGAAATAGTCGGCCTCACAAAACTCAAACGCCGGGTTTTTGGCCGGCGAGAAAGTGTTGAGCATATCGTCGTAAAGGTCAGGAACGGAGTAGGGATTATTCTTATAAAGCTCGTAGTTGAAACGTATGAACTTCTTGAGTTCTTTCTTTGTGCTGACTTTTTTAATTTCTACGGACATAGGTTCCGGGATAACTGCAGACCATCTCCCCACAGGGCGCTGCAAGAGTGAGAGGTAATATGATTATTTCAAAAAAGAAAACTTAGAGACTGCGAAGTTACTCATAAAATTTTATTTTTATGGTCTTCGCAGTCTCTCTAAGTGGGCGAGAAGGCCAAGTCTCGCGCGCGTTAATATTTATGGTGTGCGTCTTTGAGCTCCTCTTTCGTGATTTCTTTTTTGTCGATGGCGTGCCAAGCGTGGGCAATATAGGCCAGGACAAAAGGAATGAAGAGTGACACCCAAGCCATGACGGTGAGCGTGAATTCGCTCGAGCAGCTGTTGCTCAAGGTGAGCGAACTTTGCAGATTGGTCACCGATGGATAGTAAGCCGTTTGGTTGAGACCGGCTACTAAGAAGAGGCTCAATACCGTTAAGATGGTGCCAATGCCGGCCGGCCAGATGCCACGGGTGAACTTCTCGTTGAGAATGGGGCGTATGATACCCAACAACACCAGTACGACGCCAACCAAGAAGATACCCAGCGT
This sequence comes from Prevotellamassilia sp., assembly GCA_018383375.1. GTDB lineage: Bacteria > Bacteroidota > Bacteroidia > Bacteroidales > Bacteroidaceae > Alloprevotella. The sequence goes on from JAHAWW010000054.1 coordinate 4,973, forward strand.
AACGGGCATCTCTAAAAGATTGGTCAAATACTTGTGGCCCACGAGGCTCACTGTGCCATACTCGTCGACGGCAAAGCCGTCTTTGCAGAGCAGATATCCCACAAAAGCCAAGAAGAAAATAAGGAAAGGAATGGCATCGCTAATCACTTGGCGGCGGCAGCGTGGGCGCAGTTGGTCGTCGTTGATTTGGTTGAGCAAGTAGAGGCCGCCCAAGGTGCGCGACAAAAAGACCACGGCCATGCCCAATACGATATTCCAGGGATTGGCCAAGGCTTCAAGACCATGCCAAGCCGTGCCCCATGTGCTGATGGCCGGCACAATCAGACCAGCCTCACTTATTGCGTTTTTTTCGACGCAAAAGTCCGAACCTGTAAAGAATGTGGCCACGGCGGCACCTACGAGAAATGGTCCGGCAAAGCCGTTGAGCACGAGGGTGCGGCGGAAAAAGTTTTTACCCAAGAAGTTGCCGTCTTTCGACTGGTATTCGTAGCTCACGGCTTGCAGCACGAAGGTGACCAAGATGGCCATCCAGACCCAATAGGCCCCGCCGAAGCTTGTGCTGTAAAAGAGTGGGAAGGCGGCAAAAAAGGCTCCGCCGAATGTGACAAGAGTGGTGAAGGTAAATTCCCACTTACGGCCGGTGGCGTTAACCACCAACTCGCGTTCGGCTTCGTTTTGGCCCAATCTGAAAATAAGGCTGTTGGCGCCTTGGACGAACATCAGGAACACGAGGATACCGGCCAAAAGCGAAACGATAAACCACCAGTATTGTTGAAGGAATGTGTAAGTAATCATATCGGTAGTTGTTTATTCGGCGTTATGACCTTTGATGGCGCGGCAGAGTATGCGCACTTCGCAAGCCAGGAGCACGGTGAATATTGCCAAGAAAATGAAAAACGTGGTCTGAACGGCGCCGGCCGAAATGCCAGAGATGGCGGCGTTGACCGGCAGCAAGTCTTGGATGGCCCAAGGCTGGCGGCCCACCTCTGCCACAATCCAGCCGGCTTGTCCGGCGGCGTAAACAAGAGGAATAGACCAAAGACCGGCGTGGAGCAAGAGTTTAGACTGTTCAAGTTTGCCACGGCGTTGTTGCCACCATAGCCCAATGAGGATGAGCAGGAGCAGAGAGCCGCAACCCACCATCACGCGGAACGACCAGTAGACCAGTCCGGTGGGCGGTATGAGGTCGTCAGCTTTCTCTATATAGCCGTAGCCGAAGTCGGCTTTATGTTTTTCGAAGGTAGCTCTGGCTTCGTTTTTGGCCTTTTGGTCGTCCTTTTCTGCACTTTCGCGGAAATCCTTGAAGGCTTGCAGGGCAATCTTTCCGCTTTCCATACGCTCTTTGGCGCCTTTCACGGTGATGGTCTTTCCGTCTTTTTCATAACTGTAACCATCGATGATGTCTTGGGTGCCGGGCACATAGCCATTGATGTCGTGTGTGGCGAGGATGGAAAGCACTCCGGGCACTTCCACTCCGGGGACAATGCTGAAGGCCGCGCCTTTGCCGCCTTTTTCCAAGCCTTCGGCTGCGGCCAGTTTCATGGGTTGGTTTTCGGCCATCTCAATGCCCGAGCGGTCGCCGGTGAATAAGACGAGCAAGGCAGAGACCACGCCGACGGTAGCACCCACCTTGATGCTGGCCAAAGCCATTTTTTTGTTGCGGCCTCTCAAGAGATACCAACAGCTCACGCCGACCACAAAGACGGCACCAGTCATCCAGCCGCTCGTGACCGTGTGGCAGAATTTGTTGACGGCTGCCGGCGAAAAGGCTACCGCGAAAAAGTCCATCATCTCGTTGCGAACGGTTTCGGGATTGAAGTCCATACCCACGGGATGCTGCATCCACGAGTTGGCTACCAAAATCCACCAAGCCGAGAGTGTGGCCCCCAGGCCAGTGAGCCATGTCGAGGCCAAGTGGAAGCGTCGGCTGACTTTGTTCCAACCGAAAAACATCACGGCAATAAACGTTGCCTCCATAAAGAAGGCCACGATGCCCTCGATAGCCAACGGGGCACCAAAGATGTCGCCGACAAACCATGAGTAGTTGCTCCAGTTGGTGCCGAACTCAAATTCCAGGATAATTCCGGTGGCCACGCCGATGGCGAAGTTTATGCCAAAGAGCTTTTGCCAGAATTGTGTGGTTTTTTTCCAAAACTCGTCTTTCGTCTTGTAATAGATGGTCTCCATGATGCCCATCACCAGCGCCAGTCCCAGCGTGAGGGGGACAAACAGCCAGTGGTAGCAAGCTGTGAGTGCAAACTGCGCTCTCGACCAGTCAAGCCCTTGCGAGCTGGCAACTTCCAAAATTGTCATAAGCGTTATGTTTTTTAATGATTTAAGGTGCTATGGGAGCGATTTCTTCCGGCGGCGTGTGGCGTGTCAAAGGCGCACTTTGGGCTCTGAGAGTTCTCGGCCCACGCTTTGCTGCTTTTCAGCCTCGTTTTGGCCTGCTAAGGTGGGGCGGAAGAAGAACAGGCGCAACACCACAAACAAGACAATCAGTTTGATGATAATGATAATCCATAATGTGCGCCCCCAGGTCATTTGCCTGAAACCATCGTAGTAGAAGCGCCATACGGCTTTGAGACTTTGCGCCATGCTTTTCATTGTCGCAAAAATAGTATTTTTTTGTCAAGACAAACTAAAACCATGCAGATAATTGCCTCATACAGCCTTCACGAGGCATGAGAAGCGACGTTTTGCACCTCTATCGTATTAAAAAGGGTTCAAAACTCCGCAACTCTGCACAACCTGACAAAAAGGCCCATTTCATCGGCGTTTTTCTGATGTAGAGTTGGGAATGAAACCCATCGCGCCCCATCAATAACCCATCACGGCTGCCGTTTAAGAGTTTTTTTCGTAAGTTTGCACTATTATTTGATACATTGAATGTCGTGTCTTGCACATTGTGTGAGACGAATGATACCGCCGGCGGCTTTTGACGCCGGCGCCAACGGTCGAAGTCCGATAGGTTATGACGCAGAAAAACGCGCAAATACAGACTCAGGCCACTGTGCAGCAACAGTCGGCCATGCAGGTGATGCTGGCAAGCCTCGTGGGTTTGCCTGTGATGGCCTTGGGTGAGCGTGTGTCGCAGGAACTTACCGACAATGAAGCTCTGGAAGAGGCCGACGGCGCAGCAGATTATGACGAACCGGCCGGAGAAACCGACACTGCCGACTATGACGAGGCCGACGATATGGGCGGACTTGCCGACAGGTTGGGCGATTATGCCAACGACGACGAGACTCCCGCCTATCTTCGTGAGCAGGCCGATGCCGAAGTCGAGCGTCGTGAGCGTCCGCTCTCAGGAGGCATATCGGCCCTTGAGGCGCTCCAGGCACAGATGGGCGAGCACCATCTCACGGCCCATCAGGCCGAGATTATCAATTGGCTCATTGGTTCGCTCGACGACCACGGTTATCTCCCCAAAGATGCAGAGACACTTGCCGATGAGTTGGCTATTTATCAGGGCATTGACACTACGCCGCAAGAGGTTGAGGCGATGATTGCCGAACTCCAGACCTTTGAGCCGCGAGGCATTGGTGCGCGTACGTTGCAAGAATGTCTGCGCCTGCAGCTTGAAGACCCCGACTTCGTCTCAGAGGTCAAGGCCGAGGCGTTGCAGGTGGTCAACTTCTCGTTTGCCGATTTCACTTCACGTCGTTGGGATGCCATTGTTGCCCGTCATGGTTTTGACGCCTCTACGCTTGAGCGCGTCAAGAAGACTCTGACCCATCTCAATCCACGTCCGGCGAGCCTTGTGGACGATGAAATGCCGGGTGTGAACAATCAGCCCGTCATTCCCGATTTTCGTGTCACCATCGACGCCGCCGGCCGGCCCGAAGTGCATCTCAACGACGGCGATGTGCCCGAACTGCGCATAAGCCGGTCGTTTCGTGACAGTCTTGACGCCCTTTCAAAAAACAGGAAGAAACTGAGCCGGCAAGAGCACGACACCTATATATATATACGCGCGAAGGTGGAGTCGGCCCAGACGTTTATCAATCTGATAACCCGTCGCCGCCAGACCCTCTTGGCCGTGATGCAAGCCATTGTCGACATGCAGACGCCCTATTTCGTCAACGACGACGATGAGACTCTGCTCGAGCCGATGACCCAGTCGGCCGTGGCCCAAAGGGCCGGCGTAGACATCTCGACGGTGTCGCGCGTGGTCAACTCAAAATATGTCGAGACCGACTTTGGCACCTATCCCTTGAAGTTTTTCTTTTCCACCGGTTTCACGTCGCAAGCCGGCGAAGAGGTGGCTACGCGTAAGGTGCAGGCCGCCATTCGCGATCTTGTGGCTGCCGAAGACAAGGCCCACCCGCTCTCAGACGAAGCCATTGCCGAGCGGCTCTTGGCCATGGGATTGCCCGCCGCCCGCCGCACGGTGGCCAAATATCGTGACGTGCTTCGCATCCCCGTGGCCCGTTTGCGGCGTGAATAGACATCACTCGACTGGCCACGTAGCCGTTTGACCGACTATTCCAGTCCATACGAAAAGACAATAAAAGCCTCCGCTAATCAACTCATCAGATGAGAAATAGGTCTATCATCCTTGCAGCCCGGGTTATATCGCTCGTGTTTTCGCCTTTCTATCTGCCCGTGGCGGCTTTTCTTTATTTGTTGTTTTTCAGTTACTTGAAATACACCTCGTGGTCATATCGTGCATTGGTGTTGGGCTTGGTCTACGTCTTCACCGTCTTGGTGCCGTTGGTTTTGATTTATTTTTATCGCAAGGTCAACGGTTGGACCCGCCGCGAATTGAGCCGTCGCGAGCGCCGCATTGTGCCCTATGTTTTGTCCATCACCAGTTACGCCGTTTTGTTTTATTTGATGGAAAACCTGCGTATGCCGCGTTTTATGCTCGGTATAGTGGCCGGCGCCTTGGTCATACAGGTGGTGTGTGCGCTGGTCAATCCGTGGGTCAAGGTGAGCACCCATGCGGCCGCTGCCGGCGGCGTGATAGGCACCATCATCGCCTTCTCCCTCATTTTTGGTTTCTCTCTCATTCTGCCCCTCTGTTTGGGCATTTTGCTGGCCGGCGTGGTGTGTACGGCACGGCTCATTTTGCGCCAACACAGCCTCATCGATTTGGCTTTGGGCCTGTTTATCGGTGTGGTGTGTGCTTTTTGTTTGATTTTGAAAATATAGACTTCGTGTCATCAATATCTAAGCCATAAACATTTAAGCAATGAAACCTCTCGTAAGCATTATCATGGGCAGCACCAGCGACCTGCCCGTTATGGAAAAGGCTGCGCGTCTGCTCGAAGAGATGCAAGTGCCTTTTGAAATGAACGCCCTCTCGGCTCACCGCACTCCTGCCGAGGTTGAGGCCTTTGCCGCCGGTGCTCAAGGCCGCGGCCTTCGTGTCATCATCGCCGGTGCCGGTATGGCGGCTGCCCTGCCGGGTGTGATAGCCGCTTCGACCACGTTGCCCGTCATTGGTGTGCCCATCAAGGGTATGCTCGACGGTCTCGACGCCCTGCTCTCCATCGTGCAGATGCCTCCCGGCATTCCCGTGGCCACTGTTGGTGTGAATGGTGCCCAAAATGCAGCCATTTTGGCTGTCGAGATGCTTGCTCTTGGCGATGAAGGTCTTGCGGCCCGTCTCTCGGCCTATAAGACCAATCTCAAAGAGAAAATCGTCAAGGCCAATGCCGAACTTTCGGAGGTGAAATACCAATTCAAGACCAACTAATCTTTTTGTTGCCAACACGTTGGCTGTTTACATCGCTATGATTGACCTTTTCAACTATCGCCCACGGCAGTCTCACCGAGTAGCGGTGGGGCAGCGCCCCTTGGGCGGCGACCAGCCCTTGCGGTTGCAGAGCATGACCACGGCCGCCACCACCGACACGGCGGCCTGCGTGGCGCAAATCAAAAAGATTGTGGCTGCCGGCGCCGATTATGTGCGGCTTACCACACAGGGCACCCGCGAGGCCGAAAACCTTCGTGACATCAAGGCTGCACTGGCTCTTGAAGGCATAGATTGTCCGCTTGTGGCCGATGTGCATTTTAATCCGCGTGTGGCCGAGGTGGCTGCCACCATTGTCGAGAAAGTGCGCGTCAATCCGGGCAATTACATCGATCCGGCTCGCACGTTCAAGCAGTTGGACTACACAGACGAGGAGTATGCCGCCGAACTGCAATGTCTCGAGACCCGCTTTTGTGCGTTGCTCGACATTTGCCGCCAACATCACACCGCCCTGCGCATCGGTGTGAACCACGGTTCGCTTTCAGACCGCATTATGAGTCGCTATGGCGACACGCCCGAGGGCATCGTGGAGAGCTGTATGGAGTTTTTGCGCGTATGTGTGAAGCACGACTTTGCCGATGTGGTGGTTTCAATCAAAGCCTCCAACACCGCCGTCATGGTGCAGTCGGTGCGCCTGCTTTGTGCGGCCATGGAGCGTGAAGGCATGGACTTTCCCCTGCATCTCGGTGTGACCGAGGCCGGTGAGGGCGAAGACGGCCGTATCAAGAGCGCCGTGGGCATTGGCGCCCTGTTGGCCGACGGTATAGGCGACACCCTGCGCGTGTCGCTGAGTGAAGCGCCCGAGTGTGAAATACCGGTGGCCTACGCTCTGGCCGATTATATCACCTCCACGCGAGGCGGACATCCTGAGATACCGGCGCTTCCGGCTCCCGAGTTTGACTACCTGCATCCGCAGCGCCGTCCCACCTGTCCGGTGATGAATATCGGTGGGAGTCACACCCCCGTGGTTGTCTCTTACCGACCCGACGGCGAGATGGCCGACTGGGGCACCACGGTGCCCGACTATGTCTATGTGGGCCGCCACCTGCCCGAACCCGAGCAGCGTCGGGAGGGTATGGGCTATATTGTCGATGCCGACGTGTGGCAGCCGCAAAACGGTGTCTATCCCGCCTTCACCGCTGCCAATCTCATGTTTGCCGGAGCTTGTGGCGCTGTGCCCAAGTTCTTGTTTTTGAGCTATGTGGCGTTCAATGACGAAGTGGCGGCCTTCTTGCGTCTGCATCCTGAGACCGTCATTGTGGCCGGTACGCGCCATCCCAACATCACCGCCGACCTTCGTGCGCTGGTCCACACCCTATGGCGTGAGCGTTTGACCCATCCCGTGGTCTTTATGCTGGGATATGGTTTGGGCTGTGACCAACGCGAATTATACCAACTCAGGGCAGCGGCCGACGCCGGTGGCTTGATGTTTGACGGACTCACCGACGGCCTTATGCTCACCGCTCAGCCCCCCAAAGGCCACAAGCCGCTCACGGCCCGTGAGTGTGACGACACGGCCTTTGCCCTGCTTCAAGCCGGGCGGTTGCGTACGACCAAAACCGAGTATATCAGTTGCCCGGGTTGTGGACGTACGCTCTATGACCTGCCCGGTACGATTGCGCGCATCAAAGCCGCCACCGGTCATCTCAAAGGCTTGAAAATCGCCATTATGGGCTGCATTGTCAATGGTCCCGGCGAAATGGCCGATGCCGACTATGGCTATGTGGGTGCCGCTCGCGGTTGCGTCAGTCTGTACAGAGGCAAAACCTGTGTGGAGCGCAACATTCCCGAGGTTGAGGCCGTCGACCGCCTTCTTGCCCTCATTGCTGCCGACGGTCATGGCGCCGTCTGAGCAGTCTGCCGTTTGTTTAGAAAAAGGGGTTGAGGGTGACATTTTTTTTCAAGTAGGCTTTGCTTTTTTCCATCCTTCGGAGTTTTGACGAAAAAACCATCCCGGAAGTGCCCGAATAGGCCGTTTGGGCATCGCCAAGCCACTTGTTTCGTCCTGTCCTTATGCCAGAAAAAACGGGGCTAAGGCCCACAGAACCTCTCTTTATCCCCGTAAACACTTGAAAACAAGAGAAGACGCCTGTTTGGGGCGCCTTCTCTTGTTCTTTACCTCAAAGATAAGCCCAAACGCCTGGCGTGCAAAATACAAAAAACCACCAGTCGTCACGACCACTTTCAGCCACTTCACGGCCCTTCACGACTCCAATCCGATAAAATGGCCGGCGGTTTGTGGTTGTTTCAAAAAAAATCTGTTCCTTTGCATTACCTATGCGCACGCGCATAGACGCAGCGCCCGACGAAAGCGATGTCGTCGCGCAGCGTTGGTGTGTTTTTCAGACAACAATCAAATCATTTTCTTAACCAATATGTACGGTAAATTCCAATCACATCTCCAGGCAGAACTGGAGCAAATCAAAGAGGCCGGCCTCTATAAGAGCGAACGCCTCATCGAAGGTCCTCAGAGTGCCGCCATTCAGGTGGCCGGCAAGGAAGTGCTCAACTTTTGTGCCAACAACTACCTCGGTCTGTCTAACAACCCCCGTCTGATTGCCGCCGCCAAAAAGGCTATGGACGAGCGCGGTTACGGTATGTCGAGCGTGCGCTTCATCTGCGGTACGCAAGACATTCACAAACAGCTTGAAGAAGCCATCTCAAAATTCTTCAAGACCGAAGACACTATCCTCTATGCCGCTTGCTTCGACGCCAACGGCGGTGTGTTTGAACCCCTGCTCACGGCAGACGATGCCATCATCTCAGACGCCCTCAACCACGCTTCAATCATCGACGGCGTGCGTCTCTGCAAGGCCAAGCGCTATCGCTATGCCAATGCCGACATGGAAGATCTCGAGCGCCAGCTCCAGGCCGCTCAAGAACAGCGTTTCCGCATCATCGTGACCGACGGCGTCTTCTCAATGGACGGCAACGTGGCTCCGATGGACAAAATCTGTGACCTGGCCGAGAAATACGACGCCCTCGTGATGGTGGACGAAAGCCACTCTGCCGGCGTGGTCGGTGCCACCGGCCGCGGTGTGAGCGAACTTTGCGGCACTTACGGTCGCGTGGACATCTACACCGGTACGCTCGGCAAGGCCTTCGGTGGCGCCATGGGCGGATTTACCACCGGTCGCCGCGAAATTATCGACATGTTGCGTCAGCGCAGCCGCCCCTACCTCTTCTCCAACTCACTGGCACCCGCTCTCGTGGGCGCTGCCATGGAGACCTTCAACATCCTCAACGAGTCTAACGCCCTGCACGACAAACTCGTGGAGAATGTGGCCTATTTCCGCGACAAGATGATTGCCGCCGGCTTTGATATCAAACCTACACAGAGTGCCATTTGCGCCGTGATGCTCTACGACGCCAAACTCTCGCAGGTTTATGCTGCCAAACTTCAGGAAGAAGGCATCTACGTCACCGGTTTCTACTATCCCGTTGTGCCTCAGGGACAGGCCCGTATCCGTGTGCAGATTTCTGCAGGCCACGAGCGCGAACACCTCGACAAGTGTATCGCTGCATTTATCAAGGTGGGCAAAGAACTCGGTGTTATCAAATAATCGAGATCATTCAACCTTACACAAGCCGTCGCATGGACCCACCGGTCGATGTGGCGGCTTGTGCATAAAACCAACTTCCACATGAGAAGATTCTTGCTGGCATTGGCACTGACGTTTGGTCTAATGCCGCTGACGGGCCAGACCACAGAGTCTTTGCTGTTTTTCCCAGTCTCACCCTATCTGCAAAACGTGAGCCCCACGGCTGTGACCGTGATGTATCAGTCGGGTGGGAGCGTGCACTCTTGGGTGGAGGTGGGGCGCGACAGTCTGCACACCACCGCCTACCGCCAACTGGCCGGCGGACAAGAAGTGGTGCACGACGACGAACACAAGGTGAGAATTGAAGGACTGGAGCCGGGCGCCACTTATTATTATCGCGTCTGCGCCACCGAAATCTTAACCAATCAAGCTTATAAAAAAGAGTTTGGGCGCACAGTCAAGACGCCTTTCTATAAAATGACACTGCCGGCCGACACCACCCGCAACTTCACGGCCATCGTGCTCAACGACCTGCACGGCGTGGGGGAACTCGTGGCACAGATGGCACGGTTGGCCGATAGCATTAAACCCGATTTTGTGGTGTTCAACGGCGACTGTCTCTCCGAACCGGCCACACGCCAACAAGCTTGGCAAATGGTGCACAGCCTGACAACGGCCTTCCACGGCACTTCGACGCCCTGCATCTTTGTGCGCGGCAATCATGAGATACGCAATGCCTATTCTTCGGGTATGCTCAGTCTCTTCGACTGGCCGGGCGGTCAGACCTACCACGCCTTCTCTTGGGGCGATACGCGGTTTGTCGTGCTGGACTGTGGCGAAGACAAACCCGACGATACCTGGGTGTATTACGGACTGAATGATTTCACCGGTTTCAGAAACGCGCAGGTGGATTTCCTTCAAAGAGAGACGGCCGGCAAGGCCTATCGCCAGGCCCGACATCATGTCTTCATTCATCACATCCCCTTATGGGCCGAAGAAGAGCCCCAAGACCCGGGAGCTGTCAGCAAACCATGCAGAGCCTTGTGGACGCCGGTGTTGAAAAAAGCCGACATCGACGTGGCACTCAACGGCCACACCCACCGCTTCCGCCACTATGCCGCCGGTGAGTCGGGCTGCCTCTATCCGGTCGTAGTGGGTGGCGGACCGTCACTCAAGTCGGCCACGATGACCATTGTCAGAAAACAAAATAAAACGCTCAGC
>JAHAWW010000069.1 GCA_018383375.1 Prevotellamassilia sp.
GCTTTGCCCGAAGAGGCCGACGAACAGGCCGAAAGAGAACGGCTTTTTGTCGAGGTGGAACGCCTCATTGACCGGCATCTCTCGCCCACGGCTCGCGACATTCTGCACCGCCACGACTATCAGGGGCAGGACTATGCCACCATTGCCAGCGAACTCCACATGCAAGAGGCCGCCGTAAGAATGCAACTCTCACGTGCCCGCAAAACCATACGTCAGTGTTACCTCAACTCCACGAAATCATGAAACGTCAGCAGACTTCTTTACTCAACAATCGCATAGAGCGCCTGGCCCACCGCTATTTTGAGGCCACGGCTACGCCCGACGAAGAGCGCGAACTCTGTCGCCTCTTGGCCGAGACGTCAGACAGCCGATATGACGACATTCGGGCCTGCTTGGGTTTCATCGTGACAGCCAAGCGACATCATCAAGTCTCAAACAGTCAGACCGATAGTGGTTCAGTGCCGACTGTACGCAAGCGTTGGCTTGCCCCGGTGCTGACCATCACATCAGCGGCAGCCGTCGTGGCCCTCTTCGCGCTGATTGCGCTGCGCCCGTCGGCCGAAGTGGCAGAAAGCGAAGATTGTTGGGCCTATGTGGGTGGCAAAAAACAGACCGACGAGACCGAAGTCTTGAAGATAATGAAAAACGAACTCGCCACCGTTATGCCATCGTCAGAAGCCGACGAAACCATCGAGGCGCAACTAAAAGACGTCTTGAGCGAGTTTTGAAACACCGCCAAATCTCTTTGCCATTTTTCTTCAACTAAATAAAAGCTTCACTCCATGAAACGCCATATTCTTACGCTTTTTCTCATTCTCGCCTTCGTGGCGACATCGGCAGCCCAAAACGGACCGGCGGTGGCTGAACTCTTTGACGGACGCTACAACAATGCCTCTTATGCCACGGTGGTCTACCTCTCGGGTTCTAAGGTCGCGCCCTACAACCTCACCCGTTATCGCAGTCTCACGCTAACGCTCCACAAACAGAAGGTCGCAGCCATAGAGCAACTCTTGAACCGCGATGCCGCCACGGCCACCGACAAGGAAATCACGCGCTTGGGCGGACAAATCGCTTATGCAGCCTTGCAGATTAAACGTAAAAACAAAAACGAAGTCTATTGTGTGTTTTATCGCAACCGTCCAGCCTCTTCCGGCGGACAAAAACGCCAGATTACACTCATCCTCACCGAGGGGCGGGCCACAATCAGTGAACTCAAAGAAAAATTCAAACAATAAAAAAACTCAACAACTATGTACAAAAACATTCTGCTCACTGCCGTGCTGCTCACGTCAGTACTCACGGCCACTGCCACCGAGACAGGCGACACCATCCTTCATAAGACCGACGTCAAAGAAGTGGTCTTGACCGATAACGACAGTATCGTGGCGCTCACCATCAAAGGGACTAAAGACGAGCCGGACTACACCTTCAACTATGAGAAACAAATGAAGGCCGGAGCCGTCAGCAAATTAACCGAACACTCCATCTTCGGCTTCGACTTGTTTTATTCAAAGAAAAATAAGCAAAACCGCAAACTCCTCAGCGATGCCTTGATGACGGGAGGTTTGAGCTTTGGTTTCGTCACAACCACCGGTGCACCCGAGGGGCTTGATGTGGATATGGGCAGCTCCTACGAAATATCTTGGGAAATATTCAATGCTTATAAGGCATCGCGATGTGGTCACCACGCCGTGTCGGCCGGCTTTGGCTTGAACTGGCGCAACTTCCGCCTCGATGGTCACCAACGTTTTGTCAAGACACCCGACGGCATCTCCTTGGCCGACTATCCCGACGGGGCCGACATTGACTTCTCGCGCATCAAGGTGTTCAGCCTCATGGTGCCTATCAGTTATAATTATAAGCCTTCACGCCACTGGCTGCTGCGTTTCTCCGTCATCCCCAGTTTCAATACTTACGCCAGCATCAAGACGCGCTATCGCAATGCCGAAGGACAGAAGGTGAAAGACATGGCCAAACACATTCATCAAAGCCCCGTGACGGTAGATTTCCGCTTCGACGTCCGTTGGCATTCAGTGGGTCTTTATGCCAAATACAGTCCCTGCCGCGTCATCCGCTCCGACTTCGGACCGAAATTCACGCCCTTCTCCACCGGCATCACTTTGTATTACTGATGCGGTCGCCGAGTGTTCACAGACCGTTTTATTGTCTTTTGCCGACAAAAAGCAAACTGTTAAATTTAAACATCAGAAAGAGGGAGACCCTTCGGGGCCTCCTTTTTTCATTACCAACGCTTTACGGGGCTAAGGACAGTTTTTCTCTTCAGTATTGGTGTTTTTCCTTGCGTAAGGTCAGGCCGAAAAAAGTGCTTTGGGGGCAAGAAAAAACATAAGAAATGCGATTTTTTACTTAGGTTGAGGCTCACGGCAAAGCCGGTGATATTTTTTTCAACAAAATACCACTTTTTTGTCACGGAAAACCGGCTGTTTTGAACGGTGCCGAGGCCGACAAAAGAATTGGAGAAAACAAAAAACGGCGAAGTGGCACATTGGTTGTGCGGCACTTCGCCGTGTGGGTTGGTTTCAGTCGGGGTGAAGTCTCATTGCCCCACCTTCACACACATTCCCTCGTTGGCATACATTGTATCGGGAAAAATCTCTTTGCATTGTCTGCACATCAACGCCTCGTCTTCACAACTCGAAGAGTAGTGGCCTATGAGCAGCCGCCCGACGCCGGCCTTGAGGGCAAACTCTGCGGCCTGACGGGTGGTGGAGTGGCGGGTCTGTTTAGCTTTTTCAGCGCAGTCGGCCGTGAAGGTGGTTTCGTGATAGAGCAGGTCGACACCGCTCACCAAGAGCGCGTTGGCCGGCACATAGGCTGTGTCTGACAGATAGGCATAGCGGCGTGGTGGCTCAGCAGGACGCACCAGTCGGCTGTTGGCAATGACGTCGCCGTCGGCCGTGACCCAGTCTGCGCCTTCTTTGATGCGAGACAACTCATAGTGGGGGATGCCATAAAAATCGGTTATCTCGCGGTTGATGTGGGGCAGGGCAGCCTTCTCTTCAAACAACCATCCACAACAAGGTATGCGATGGTCCAACGGAATGGTCTTGACGGTCAATAGCTTGTTGTCGAGCACCACGAGACTGCCCTTGGCATCCACTTCGTGAATGATCACTTCAAACGTACCGCCGGCACAATGGAAATCGAGCAACGGACGCAGCAGACCCTCGAGTGGCTTGGGCCCGTAGACGTGGAGCGGAGCCGTGCGACCCAGTAGCGAAAGGGTCGAGATGAGTCCAGGTAGACCAAAACAATGGTCGCCGTGGAGGTGGCTTATGAAGATGTGGTTGAG
>JAHAWW010000075.1 GCA_018383375.1 Prevotellamassilia sp.
TCCGTTGGTATTGTTTATAATCCCATGCCCTTGCCTCTCCTAAGCGGTTCAACCGTCCTTTTAACGGATGAGAACAGCCTGCCAAACTGCTCCTTGAACCACTCTCCAATCACTTGCCCGTTAATGGTAAGTGCAAGTTTGGACTTGTCTTTCGGGTCTTTTACCACTTGGAAGCCAGCTTCCTCGGTCGTGAACTTCCGCCTGTGCTCCTTTGCGATGCTCCGTTTGCAACTGAACTGCGCCACCGTTCCGTTGATTGTAACCCGTCCCATGATGGAGACAATTCCATTCTTCTCCTTGCTGCCGTTCGCATAGAACAGCACGCGAAATGTACTCCTTGTCATACTCGTTCTTTTTTTGTTGCAAAACTATAAATCAACGAGTTAAACCTTGACAAGCAAACCTACGCAGAGCGGCGCAAACGGAACGGTGACTGTTAAATCTGCATTTCTGACGGGTAACGATTAGGAAACCGTTCTCTTTCTCCAATCCGCTTTGAAACGCTATTCAGCCCTCTATCCAACTTCCGCGATTTTCTCATAACTACTTAATTCACAGATTACATTGCGTTAATCTTCCAATTTTTGGAGGTTTTTCCATAGATTTTAGGTAAATTTGCACCAAACTGTATGCCTGTGCACTGTCTGTGGTTTCAGACACGTCGGAGGCCAAACCAACAGTCACTCACTCACACCAGACGCCATCATGACGCAAGAACAAAAGACTGAGCAAGAATTTAGAGCCGCATTGGCCGTTTGTCGCGACCTCTTCGTGAAGAAAGCACACGACTACGGTACGGCCTGGACCATTTTGCGTCTTCCCTCGCTCACCGACCAACTCTATATCAAAGCTTCGCGCATCCGCACCATCGAACAAAACGGTCACTCGGCCATTGACGAAGGCATAAATGCCGAATTCATCGGCATTGTCAACTATGCCATCATGGGAGTGGTCCTCTCCAAAATCGAAGCCGACGACTTGCGACAAGGGTTAAACCCCATCGCCGTAGACCGTGCCATAGCACTCTACGACGAAAGTGCCGAAGAAGCCCTGCAACTGATGCTCAAAAAAAACCATGATTATGGCGAAGCTTGGCGCGGTATGCGCGTGAGCAGTTACACCGACCTTATACTGGTCAAAATCTTGCGCACCAAACAAATCGAAACGCTCGACGGGCACACACTCGTCTCTGAGGGCGTGGTGGCCAACTATATGGATATGATGAACTATGCGGTCTTCGGGCTTATCAGGCTGGGCGTGGGTCAAAACTGACTTGCGCCGTCGGCGGCTATGGGCTGTGAGCCTGTGTCGTGTGGTGGTAGCGTTGACGCTTGTGGTTTCCGGCTTTCTTAAAGCCGTCGACCCCGTCGGCATGCGTGCCAAAGTCGACGCCTATCTCACTGCTTGGGGCTTAGGTCTGGGCGTTGATAGTCTGCTCTTGCGCAGTGGCGTTTTGGTGTTAGCCGTTTTGGAATTTATGATGGGCGTGCAACTCTTGCTGGGTATGCGCCGCCGTCTCACCATCACCCTCTTGGTAGCCTTCCAAACGGTCATGACCGCCCTCACGACCTATCTGTTTTTCACCGATACGGTCGAAGACTGTGGCTGTTTTGGCACGGCACTGACTCTGACCGACGGGCAAACGCTACTGAAGAATGTAGTCTTGCTGGCTATGATTTTCTTCATCTCGCGCCACGGTCGCTACGTCATCCGTCTGGTGTCTGAACGCCGACAATGGCTCGCCTCACTCACCTCTTTGTGCTATGTCGTTGCGCTCACCCTCATGGCCTACCACACGTTGCCGGCCATCGACTTTGGCCCCTATGCCGTGGGCACAGACCTCAGACAAGCCTATACCGCCCCCGACGCCGACACGCCTGCGTTGCTCACGACACTTTGTCTTGAAGACGAAAACGGCAACGACCTCACCGACAGCCTTCTGGCTTCAAAAGGCAAAACCTGCTTGCTCACACTGCCACGCCCCCAAAAAGCCGACGACGGTAGCGTAGACCGCATCAACGACATCGCCGACATCGCCGCCGACTCGGCTTTTGGCTTTTATGCCGTGGTGCCGCAGCAGACCGTTGACGCCGAAGTCTCTGACTGGAAAGACCGTTCGGGAGGCAACTACCCCACCCTCAAGGCCG
Source organism: Prevotellamassilia sp. (assembly GCA_018383375.1). GTDB lineage: Bacteria > Bacteroidota > Bacteroidia > Bacteroidales > Bacteroidaceae > Alloprevotella. Next base: position 2,148 of record JAHAWW010000075.1, read on the forward strand.
ACCCCGCTCAGATAGACGCCATGGTTCGCAGCAATCCGGGACTCGTGCTCATCGAAGACGGCAAAGTCTGTGGCAAATGGAGTTTCAACAACCTTCCGGCCACAGGCGGCGAACACTTCGGGGCCTCACAAAACACAGCAGCAGGCCGACCCCATGAAGCCCTGCCCAAACTGGTGATGTGGTATATCATCCCACTGCTCGTCGTCTTGCTGCTCGACCGACTTTTGATTGGCAAAAAATTTTATCAACACTATATTTTACGTCAACACTTAAAAACAAAAACAATGAGAAAGAAAATCGTTGCAGGCAACTGGAAAATGAACAAGACCCTGCAGGAAGGCGTTGCCTTGGCTGAAGAACTCAACAACGTGCTCGCTGCCGACAAACCCAATTGCGACGTCGTGATCTGCACGCCGTTCATCCACCTTGCTCCCGTAGCCGGCATCATCAATGCCGAGGTGATTGGTCTCGGTGCCGAAAACTGTGCCGACAAAGTGTCGGGTGCCTACACCGGCGAAGTTTCTGCCGCCATGGTCAAGAGCACCGGTGCACAGTATGTCATCCTCGGTCACAGTGAGCGTCGCGCCTATTATGGCGAAACCGCCGAAATCTTGAAAGAGAAAGTTAACCTCGCCCTTGAAAATGGCCTTAAGGTTATCTTCTGCATTGGCGAAGTGCTCGAAGAGCGCGAAAGCGGCAAGCAAAACGACGTGGTTAAGGCTCAGCTCGAAGGTTCACTCTTCGACCTCTCTGCCGAACAGATGAGTAACATCATCTTGGCCTACGAACCCGTATGGGCCATCGGTACCGGCAAAACTGCCACCGCCGAACAAGCCGAAGAGATGCACGCTTTCATCCGTGGCGTCATGGCCGATAAGTTTGGTGCCGAAGTGGCCGAAAACCTCAGCATCCTCTACGGTGGTAGCTGCAAGCCTTCAAATGCTAAAGAAATCTTTGCCAAACCCAACGTTGACGGTGGTCTCATCGGCGGCGCTGCACTCAAGGTGGCTGATTTCAAAGGCATCATCGATGCTTGGAAATAATCACTAAACGATTACCCTTCATTTGTACACCCATTCACACTTCACGCGACTCTGACCGCCACGGCTTTGTCCGGGCGGCAGGCGCGCGAAGGGGTGGCAAATGATATTTATTCATACAATAACACGGTCGGTCTGCGGCCTAACACCATCAGACGTGAAAAAACTCACCCTCATCCTGCTTGCCGTTTTCGCCATCACGCTTAGCGCAATGGCACAGACGCCTTTCACCCAACACGTCCGCACACAGAGAGCGGGCGAAGGCAAAGTGCGCATTATCCAAGACAGCATCATCGAGAAAGTTGTCAATCAGCCCATGACCGGCAAAACGGCTAAACCCGGCAAAACCACTGGCAAGACCGACAAAACAACAACCAAACCCAAAGACGATACGGCCACACACCACGACAATGCTGCCGCCAAACATGATAATACGGAACACGAAAACGCCGACGACAACGAAACCAACAAACACGTAGGTTCGGCCAAAACAACTACGATGACGGCCTACCGCATACAAATCTTCTCTGGTAGCAACTCTCATCAAGATAAACAAAAAGCCTATGACTTGGCGGCAAAATGTAAGGAAAAATTCCCCGAACTCAGTGTCTACACCAAGTTCGTCAGCCCAAGATGGGTGTGCCGCGTGGGCGACTTCAAAAATCTGGCCGACGCCCAAAACTATGCCTCAAAAATTCGCGCAGCTCACTTCACTCGCGAGGTGAGAATAGTCAAAACCACCATACGCGTCAAACTTTGAAACACATCACCCTGCACGACTTTCACCAGTCTGAAGGTACACTATATATAATATGAGTGAAGAAATCCTCTCACAACTCAAACAACACAACCGCGAAATACTCACGCTCATAGGTGAGGACCCCAACCGCGAAGGCCTAATCAAAACACCCGAACGCGTGGCCAAAGCGATGCTCGACCTCACACGCGGCTATGAGATGGACCCCGTGGCAACACTCAACTCTGCAAAGTTTCAAGAGCCATACAACCAAATGGTCATCGTTAGAGACATCGAGTTTTATTCGCTTTGTGAACACCACATGCTCCCCTTCTACGGCAAAGCCCACGTGGCCTATATACCTGCCGGCTACATCACGGGACTCTCAAAAATCGCCAGAGTCGTCGACATCTATGCACACCGCCTCCAAGTGCAGGAACGACTCACTATGCAAATCAAAGACTGCATACAAGAAGCACTCAAACCACAAGGCGTCATGGTGGTAATCGAAGCACAACACCTCTGTATGCAAATGAGAGGCGTGGAAAAATTCGGTAGCATTACCACTACGAGCGACTTCTGCGGAGCTTTCAACCAAGCCAAAACACGCGAGGAATTTCTTAAACTCATCTCAAAATAACAGACCGTCACGCCCACGACCGGCCGGCAGACCGATATACTTTTTAGCCTATAAATGATACTCAACGATATAGCCCAACTGCGGCAACAACTTGACACACCTCTTTTTGCCCAACTCTCGCAGACTGCCGACGAGCTGGGTTTGCCTTGTTATGTGGTTGGGGGCTATGTGCGCGATTTGCTCATAGGCCGCGCAACTAACGACATCGACGTGGTCGTGGTGGGAAGCGGCATAGAGATGGCCCGACATTTTGCTGCAAGCCTCGGTCGCGGTGCGCACCTGAGCGTGTTCAAAAACTTCGGTACGGCACAAGTCAAATACCGCGAGGCCGAAGTTGAGTTTGTCGGAGCACGACGTGAAAGCTACAACCGCAACTCGCGTAAGCCTATTGTCGAAGACGGCACGCTGCAAGACGACCAAAATCGACGAGATTTCACCATTAACGCCATGGCCATTTGTCTCAACAAAGACCATTTTGGCGACTTGCTCGACCCATTTGGCGGACTTGACGACCTAAAAGACGGCATTATCCGTACCCCACTCGACCCAGATATCACCTTCAGCGATGACCCGCTTCGCATGATGCGTTGCGTGAGATTTGCCACACAACTGCGCTTCTTGATCGAAGAAGAAACATTCGAGGCGCTCGGGCGCAATGCCGACCGTTTACAAATCGTCAGTGGCGAGCGCATCATCGTTGAACTTAACAAAATTATTGAGTCGCCGCAACCTTCACGCGGTTTCGTCGAACTACATCGCTCGGGACTGCTTGAAAAAATCTTGCCCGAACTCTCAGCCCTCGATATCGTGGAGACTTGCCACGGACGGAAGCATAAAAATAACTTCTATCACACGCTCGAGGTGCTTGACAATGTGGCCGAACGCGGCGGCGAACTATGGCTCCGCTGGGCAGCCCTGCTTCACGACGTAGGCAAAACCAAAAGCAAACGTTGGGACCCCGCCATCGGATGGACTTTCCATAATCACAACTTCATTGGAGAGAAGATGGTGCCCGGCATCTTTAAGCGCCTTAAACTGCCGCTCGACGACCGCCTCAAATACGTTAAGAAACTCGTTGGCCTGCACATGCGCCCCATTGCGATAGCCGACGACGAAGTGACCGACAGCGCTGTGAGACGCCTGCTCTTTGATGCCGGCGACGACATCGACGACCTTATGTTGCTTTGTGAAGCTGACATCACAAGTAAAAACGAGGTGCGCAAACAAAACTTCCTTCAGAATTTCAAAATGGTGAGGGAGAAGTTGGTGATGATTGAAGAGAAAGATCGCATACGCAATTTCCAGCCGCCAGTTGACGGCACGGAGATTATGAAACTCTTCAACATACAGCCCTGTCGCGCCATCGGCGAGATAAAGACTGCGCTCAAAGACGCCATACTTGACGGACAAGTGCCCAACGAACACGATGCGGCTCTGGCCTTTGTCATCGAAAAAGGCCACACTCTTGGCCTTAATCCCGTCACAGACTGAGCGCTCACGCTCTTCCTATTTGACCATATGAGAAAAATCGAATTGCTCGCTCCGGCACGCAACCTGAATTGCGGCCTTGAAGCCATCAAACACGGGGCCGATGCCGTCTATATCGGCGGTCCCTCTTTTGGCGCACGCTCAGCTGCGGCCAATTCGATTGAAGATATTGCCACGCTCTGTCGACAAGCTCACCTCTACGGGGCCAAGGTGTATGTCGCGCTGAACACCATTATTAAAGAAGACGAACTCAGCGAGGCTGTGCGCGTGATTAACGCCCTTTATGCAGCCAAAGTCGATGCGCTTATCGTCCAAGACTTGGCTCTGCTCCGGCTTGACCTTCCGCCCATAGCTCTGCACGCTTCGACGCAGATGGATAATCGAACGGCCGACAAGGTGAAGTTCTTGCAAAACGAAGGACTGACGCAGGTGGTCTTGGCCCGCGAACTTTCTCTCAAACAAATTCGCCACATCTATGACCAAACAGACGTCAGCCTTGAAGCCTTTGTTCACGGTGCGCTCTGTGTGAGTTACAGCGGTCGCTGCTATGCTTCACAACATTGCTTCGGCCGTTCGGCCAACCGAGGCGAGTGTGCACAGTTCTGCCGCATGGCTTTCGACCTTGTCGACCCTTATGACAGACCGCTTCTCAAAGAGCGCCATCTGCTTTCGCTTAAAGATATGTGCCGCATAGACCATCTTGAGGCGATGCTCGACGCAGGCGTTTCTTCGTTCAAGATAGAGGGCCGTCTCAAAGACGTGGCTTATGTCAAAAACGTCACCGCCGCCTATCGTCAGGCACTTGACGCCATCATTGCGCGACGCCCCGACGATTTTTGCAGAAGCTCATACGGCACGTCGGTCTACACCTTTACGCCACAACTTCAAAAGAGCTTCAACCGAGGCTTCACCGACTATTTCCTCACCACAGCCACGATGAGCATGGCCAACCACGCCACACCTAAATCAATAGGCGAGCCCATCGGACAAACCACGCGGCCGGTCAAGGGGCGGGTGTTTGACATCTTGCTCCACAAAGACACGACGCTCGCTGCCGGTGACGGCCTTTGCTTTATCGACGACAATGGTCGCCTGCAAGGCTTCCGGCTCAATCGCTGTGAGGGTTCCAAGTGTTTTGCCGCCTCTGAGGTGACCATTCCACGCACCCTCCTCTATCGTAATCACGATGCTGCTTTCGAAAGGCTGCTTTCCGGACCGACGGCGACGCGCACCATGTGGCTTGACTTCTGTTTAGGTGAGACTGAAAGCGGTTATGCTCTTACGGCCAAAGACGAAATCGGCTATGAAGTTACGGCCTACGCAGACTGTGTTAAAGAAGAGGCTCGCAGCCCACAAGCAGACCAATGTCGCAAACAACTCTCCAAACTTGGCGGCACTGCCTTCGCCTTGCGCCGCTTAGACATCGCCTTGTGTGGCAATCGTTTCATTCCGGCCTCAGTATTGGCCGGCTTGCGCCGCGAGGCCGTCGAACAACTCTTAGCCCTGCACGAGTCTGCCTATCATACCGAACAACGTTCGCCGCGCCATTCCCACACCGCAGAAGAGGCCCATTGCCTCGTCACTTCCCCATCCTATCAAGCCAATGTGGCCAACTCCGTGGCCGAACGACTTTTTGAGAGTCTCGCATTGCCGCGACCGGCCAAGGCCTTTGAATTGGCTAAGCCAGAGAAGCCTCTCATCATGACTTGTCGTTATTGCCTGCGCCGCGAGCTCCATTGCTGTCTCAAAACGCCCCAAGGCCGCTCGGTTCAAGGCCCACTCTCATTGCGTCTGGCCGATGGCCGAAAATTCTCACTTAAGTTTGACTGTACACAATGCCAAATGCAGATTTATGCAGAATAATCCCCGACATATCCAATCCAATGGCAAATGGTTCGTGCAGAGACTGACCTGTCTTTGCCTGCTTGTCGTTGGTCTGCTCACGGCTTGTCAGGCTCCGGTGGAGAGCGACGCATGGTCGTCAGACAACCCGCTGGCGGTCGACTCTGTTGAGTTCATTAAGTCGCGCCACTATTGGAAAGGCTACAACTTTGAGACCACCGACACCTTTAAGGTGCAGCAACTCAATCCCGTCTTTCTCAGTTCGTTCAGATGGAGCGACACTTTATTGACAGTGAGCAGCGGCGAACAACTCGTCGTGAGCGACATCGTCCGCATCACCACCCAACAAGACAGTGCGATATGGGTCAAACTCACCGCCATCAGCGCAAATTCTGTCACGGCATGGCGCGATACCACAAAGCGGCCTGCGTCGATGGCCAAGCCACAGCCCGTCACCGGATGGATTAAAGAGTCTGTTTTTATTAAGAAGGTAGTTCCCGACCGCCCTGTGTCGAAACTCATCTACACGATGGGTAAAACGTCGTTTCGCCTTGTCATGGCCATTTTGGCACTCCTGACGTTTGCCACGCTGCTTTGGCTCCGCCGCATCAACCACCGTCCGCCGCTTTGCGTCAAGGGTGGCTATCCGATGTTGCTCTCTATGGTTTTTGGCCTTTGTGTCATTTTTCATCGCAGCATCTGGTTGTTTGTGCCGGGCGACTGGGTGGCCTATTATTTTAATCCCACACTCAATCCTCTCAAGTCTGAGCTTCCGCTCATTGTTGCCCTCTTTTTGGCTTCGTTCTGGATGCTCATCATCGTGGGCCTCGCCACTCTTGAAGACCAGTTGCGCAGTGCACCGTCGTTTGGCAAAGCCGTGCATGCTTTGCTCTATCTTATGGGTCAAAATTTGGTGGTCTTTGGCGTCATAGCCATTTTATTGCCCTACTATTTCGCCGTTGCGGCCTATGTGCTCTATGCGCTTTGGTTATTCAAGCGCTATCGCCGTCAGCGTCACAGTCATCCCCTCTACCGTTGTGGTGCCTGCGGAGCCGCCCTTGAGCGTTTGGGCACCTGTCCCCATTGTGGCGCCGTCAATCACTAATCGTCCTGATAGAATATTAATCACACCTATATAGAATTGTATGTTTGAAAATCTCAGCGAAAGACTTGAACGTTCCTTCAAAATATTGAAGGGTGAAGGTCGCATCACCGAAATCAACGTAGCCGAAACACTTAAAGACGTGCGCCGTGCGCTTATCGACGCCGACGTCAACTATAAAGTTGCCAAAAGCTTCACCGACACTGTCAAGCAAAAGGCTCTCGGCCAGAATGTGCTCACCAGCGTGAAGCCGGGTCAACTCATGGTTAAGATTGTGCACGACGAACTCGCCGCTTTGATGGGTGGTCAAGCCGTCGACTTGCAATTTAAGAGCCACCCGTCGGTTGTGCTCATGGCCGGTCTTAACGGTGCCGGTAAGACCACACTTTCGGGCAAGTTGGCCTTGCTGCTCAAAAACAAGAAAAATCGCCATCCCTTGCTCGTCGCCTGCGACGTCTACCGTCCGGCCGCCATCGAACAGCTTTGTGTGTTGGCCGAGCAGATTGGCGTGCCCGTTTACAAAAATCTTGAGTCGTCCGATCCTGTTCAGATTGCCATCGAAGGTATTCGTGAAGCCAAGAGCCGCAATTTCGACACCGTCATCATCGACACCGCCGGTCGTTTGGCCGTCGACGAGGCTTTGATGAACGAGATTGCTGCCATTAAGGAGGCCACCAAGCCCGACGAAACCTTATTTGTGGTCGATGCCATGACCGGTCAAGACGCCGTCAATACGGCTCTTGAGTTCAACAACCGTCTCGACTACGACGGCGTTGTGCTCACCAAACTCGACGGCGACACCCGCGGTGGTGCAGCCTTGTCCATCCGCACCGTCGTAGACAAACCCATCAAGTTTGTCGGCACCGGAGAGAAAATGGAAGCGCTCGACGTGTTCCATCCCGAGCGTATGGCCGACCGCATTCTTGGCATGGGCGACATCGTCAGCCTTGTGGAGCGTGCGCAAGAGCAATACGACGAAGAAGAAGCCCGACGTTTGCAGAAGAAAATTCGCAAAAATCAATTTGACTTTGAAGACTTCCTGGCCCAAATACAGCAAATCAAAAAAATGGGCAACATCAAAGACCTTGCCTCTATGATACCGGGTGTGAGCAAAGCCATCAAAGACGTCGACATCGACGACAACGCCTTCAAGGGTATTGAAGCCATCATTCTGTCTATGACGCCGCGTGAGCGCAAAAATCCCGAAATCCTCAACACAAGCCGCAAAATGCGCATCGCCAAGGGCTCAGGCACCAACATCAACGAGGTCAACCGTCTCATCAAACAATTTGAGCAGACACGCAAGATGATGAAGATGATGACCGGCACCAAGATGGGCCGTCTGATGAAACACATGCCCGGAATGCCCGGAATGCCCGGCAAATAAACCACAACTCAATCACCCCACACACCAACCCCATACGTTTAAACTATGCAGATTATTGACGGAAAAGCCACAGCGGCAGCCATCAAGCAAGAAATTGCCGACAGTGTGAAGCAACTCATAGCCGAGGGCCATCGCCGTCCCTGTTTGGCTGCCATCTTGGTGGGACACGACGGCGGAAGCGAAACCTATGTCCACAACAAAGTGATGGCCTGTGAGGCTTGCGGTTTCGACTCCCGTCTCATTCGTTTTGAAGACACCGTCAGTCAAGCCGAACTTCTCGCCTGCATCGACTCGCTCAATGCCGACGACGGCGTAGACGGTTTCATCGTCCAACTTCCCTTGCCCGCCCACATTGACAAGACGCGCGTCATTGAAGCCATCCGTCCCGAAAAAGACGTAGACGGCTTTCATCCCGTCAATGTGGGCCGTCTGGCCATAGGTCTGCCGGGCTTCATCTCGGCCACACCGCTTGGCATTCTCACGTTGCTGCGTCGCTACGGCATCGACACCAAAGGCAAAGAGTGTGTCATACTGGGTCGTAGCAACATTGTGGGCAAACCGCTTTCGCAGTTGATGATGCAGAAGGGCTATGGCGACACCACCGTCACCGTCTGCCACAGTCACAGCAGCGACATTGCCGCCACCTGCCGTCGTGCCGACATTTTGATTGCCGCCATAGGCCGTCCGGGCTTTGTCACCGCCGACATGGTCAAGCCCGGAGCCGTGGTCATAGACGTCGGCACCACCCGCGTGCCCGATGCCGGCCGCAAGAGTGGGTTCCGCCTTTCGGGCGACGTCTGTTTTGACGAAGTGGCTCCGCTGTGCAGCTACATCACGCCCGTGCCCGGCGGTGTAGGCCCCATGACCATCTGTATGCTAATGCTCAACACCCTCGCTGCTGCCCGTCACGAGTATTACGACTAATTTTCTTCAGGGGGCGGTGTGTCATCATAGCCAATCAGCTGCCTTGCTGTCAGATTTGGGCTTGGTCATACACTTCAGCACCACGCCCTGCGCCCTCATCCTTGCAGGGCAGAGGCTGCCATTCCCCTTTCTTTGAAAAGGTGGCAGAAATGACATAAAAAAACCGCACCCTCATCCTTTGCCGCCTTGCATCTCAGCCATTCTGATGCAGCTTCGGGGGCTGCATCCCCAAATGAGTATTTTTGACACACCCTCTAAAACCGCTTATATCATGAAAAAACAAAAGACAGCCCTCATCACCGGCGTAACAGGCCAAGACGGCAGTTACCTCAGTGAGTTTTTGCTTTCAAAAGGCTATGCCGTGCATGGCATCATCCGCCGCACGTCTGTAGACTATCGTGAGCGCATTGCCCATCTTGAAGGGCGTGAAGGGTTCCACCTTCACTATGGCGACCTCGGCGACTCGATGTCGCTGGTCAAAGTGGTCGATGCCGTGCGTCCCGACGAGATTTACAACCTTGCAGCCCAGAGCCACGTGC
>JAHAWW010000083.1 GCA_018383375.1 Prevotellamassilia sp.
CTTGTAAGAGGGTGTGTCAAAATACACATTTTGGATACAGCCTTGAAGGTTCGTCAGAATGGCTAAGACGCAAGGCGCCAAAGGATGAGGGCGAAGGGAGTGTACTGAAGTACATGACCAAGCCCAAATCCGATAGCAACGCAGCAGATTGGCTATTATGACACACCGCCGTTGCCGCAAAGCACCAATATTAAACACGCTACAGCAAGCGCCATAAAAGGCCTATGAAACAAAAAAACACCGAGGGCCTGCAAGTCAATTCACTTGCAGGCCCTCGCTTATGTGAAGTCCGAGAGTTTATCAATCGGGAACTTTGGTGCCTTCGCCGAAACTGATTTCTTCGTAATTTGAGGGCAAATCATCAGATCTCCAGTTCTCGTCCGTCGATGTAAGAGACCCAGCCAACAGCGTGCTGGCGGCTAAAGCATAAGTCGATGATGTGCGACGGATATAATTCTTTTTCATACGCTTATGTTGATTCTTTGATGAGACAGTGCGGTTATTTAATGGTCCTTTGGCCGTTCTTGACATAGACGCCGTGGGTCGGCTCTGCATTGAGGCGGCGGCCCTGGAGGTCGTAGAGGCCTTCGGCCTTGTCTGTGGCCGGCGTGGTGATGAAGTTGATGTCTTCGATGGCGGTCACTTCGCCTTCGCCAATCACGCGCACTTCAATGCTGCGGGGCGCCTCAGAGCTTTCGGCGTCGATGATGGCCTCACCGTCTTCGGTGGACAAATACCAGCGCTGCGGACTGAGAGTACCTTCGAAATGATACAACATGCCCTCGGTCATAGTGTAGTAGTCATAGATGGGATCCATATCGTTGGCGCTCAGTGCTTGATAAGTACCGTTGAAATCATAATAGCGTGTGACGCTGGCGCAACTAATCCAAGCATCTTTGGCCTCTTCCAATGCCACATTGGTCATCGTGATGGTTTTCTCGCCGGCCTCGATGGCACGGATCAGGAAGGGCGTGTTGGGATGGAGCGTGCCCGAAGTCACCTTTTTAATCTCAAGCACCACCTTGTTTTGGCCCTCGGGGTCTTCATATTCGTGGAAGTTGTTGATGCAGGCCAACTCAATGCCTTGGGGCAGCACTTCCGAACTCTTGATGGCAAAAGGCACGTAGAGCGGTTGCCATTTGGTGTGGGTGAAGTTGCGCTTGTAGGTGAAGTTGGTCACTACCGGCTTTCCGCCCACGCTGGGTTGCTCATATTCGGTGGCGTCGGTCAAGGTCATGGCGTCGACGGTCACAGGCCAGTCGCCGCTGAGGACGATGGTGTAGTCTCCTATTTCATCGCCATAATTCTCTCTCACGCCAATCAGATAGCTTGTGCCGGCAGTGACAGGGTAACTGTATTTGAAATTACTGCCTTCGCCGCCATTATCATTTTTTATCAACCGCGTGGTGCCGTCAATGTTCCACAAAGAGCCGTAAGTGTCTTCATTGCCAACGGTTTTAACGGTGAGGGTGCCGTCTGCAGGTGCGACAAACAAATAGAGGTTGTAACCGCTCAATTCGCTCTTACTACCGCTCACGGCAGCTATCTGGATGGTAGAGCTACCCAGATTGAGCCTGGGATAAGAAAGGCCACAACCGTTCTTGCACGTGCCGTCGTCGCCAAACTGGTGGCCCGTGGCCGGAATGGTGATGTCGGCGATGGTCGTGGTCAGTGCTTCGTCTGCATAAGTCTTGTGGCAGTCGCCACATTCCCAATATGCCACAGTTCCGTCAGTGGTGCAGGTGGCCGCTACGGCGTCGTGGTGCGTGGCCGTGCCGTGTGTCACGGTGACCGTGGCAGGCGTTTCAAATTCAGTGTTGGCAAAAGTGCCGCCTCCGGTATAGCCCGTCGTGCAGCTGCCCGTGATGGTGCCCATGGCATAGACTTGGTCGGCCTGACCTAATACGGGAAAGTCATCGACACCGATTTTTTGGCCCCATTCGGTGGCACCAATTTGATTTTGCAGCCACCAAGTCACCGCGCCGCTCTGCAACTGTGCGGCGGTGTAGCCTGTGACACTGCCGGAAATGGGCGTTCCATCGCTGCAGGCTACAGACTCGACGATTGATCCATCATTGGTCAGCGTCGCTTCTTTGTTGAAGAAGCAATGGCCGGAAAGATTTGTATAACCGCCGATAGAGCCAATTAGCAGGCCGCGAGAAGAACTTTCGGCAGTCACATTGCCAAACGAAGCCACATTGGTCAATTGTGAATGAACTGGTTCATCTCCATTAATTCTTCCACAAAGTCCGCCTACTGTGCTGCTGCCTTTAACCTCGCCATAATTGGCACAATTGCTAAGACTGGAGTACTGAACATTGCCCACAATGCCACCAACCAAGGTTGACGTATCGACAATGCGGCCATAATTGGAACAATTGCTGATAATCGTCGAAAGTCTGGCTTCACCGCAGATACCTCCTGTTGCATAGGCGCCGGTGACAGAGGCCCGGTTATGGCAGTCGGCCAATTTTGCCGATGCTACATCACCGACAATGCCGCCGGTATAATTAGAACTACCTGTCACACTTCCACTCAACACAGCAATGCGGCTGATGTTTTGGCTCTCCTGCAAATAACCGGCCAGCGTACCGGTATTTTGACCTGTATTGGTGATGTCAACATTCGAAAAACTGAGGTCTTTGATATTTGCATTCAGAAAAAGACGACTAAAGAACCCTACATTGTCAGTCGTGGCGTTGATATAGAGATTGGCAATGGTCTTGTGATTGCCGTCAAAAGTGCCTTCATACGATTCGATAGGCGTCCAGCTGATGCCCAAAGAAGCTGAGCAGACCGAGCTGAGGTCAATATTGTCGATAAGTTTGGCGCAGGCATTTACGTGCGTTGTGGCCGTTTCGCCATCGGCAGGCGTATAGGTGCCGTTCACATAGTCGCGAAACCAAGCCAGTTGCTCTGCAGTTGAAATCTCGAACGGATTGGCCGACGTGCCGTCACCAGTCGCAGGCTGCTGCTGGGCCACGACCATTTGCGTCAAAGACATGGCCACGGCAAACAAAAACGCTACATAGCGTTTCGAGGGGGTAAAGTTTAATAGCATAGATAATTAAAAATAGTTTAGGTACTGAAATAATAAAATTGGGTTGAATTCGGTGCAAAAGTAAAACGATTTAACTTAAAGCGGT
>JAHAWW010000089.1 GCA_018383375.1 Prevotellamassilia sp.
ACGAGCAATCAAGAACTCCGCCAAGCCGTAAAGCCATCCTCTGTAATTGTTTCTTGTTCGGGGAGAACTCTCACGATCAAGATAAATCCAATCTATGAAGTCATTACAGAAGCCAAAATCAAATTGATAGGCATACTTGAGGGATTAACTTGCGATGTAATAAACTCACGAAGTATATTAACTCTGGAACGATAGCTTTGACGGGTTTTCTTTCTGTCCATGCGGTCTACATAGTCAAGATAACGTTCAAGGCAGTTGTCAAAATACACAAAACCACGAGTCTCATCATCTGTTACCCAAGGATTCCATCCCTGAGCAAGTTGCTTTGTAAGAACATCCATGATTTCGCTTGCTCTGCGTTTCTTTTCCGAGACGCTAAAACTATCTTTGATATAGTATCCCTTACGACGCATTAAACCTCGTGCTGGGGCTAATGAGGTAAAATCTACAAACCAACGTACACCTTTATGTAAAGTGGGAGGTGTGTAGCCCACAATGTTAGAACTATTGCCGTTACAAAATTTTGAGCATATATTTAACATCTTTTAGAGCCATCATATCGTGGATTAAAGACGTTTGTTCAATTACCTGAAAAATTCTGGCGCAGATTTGGCGCGCCCTCAAACGAAAAATCAGCGCAACTTGTTGTTTTACAACTCGTTACGCTGACTTTGGCGGAGAGAGAGGGATTCGAACCCCCGGTGCCTTGCAGCACGGTAGTTTTCAAGACTACTGTAATCGACCACTCTACCATCTCTCCAAGACTCGGTCGGTCTTACGAAGGGCAAAATTAGAACTTTCTGCCGAGATGAACAAGAGATGAAGCGACTTTTTTTGATTAGGGCGTTTTTTTATGTTTTTTATGTTTTTTTCTGAGGCGTTTCTTAAGCTTTTCCGAAGCCGTATAGAGACAAAACAGGCGGGGAGAAAGTGAAAAAAAGACGTTGAAAAAGACGGAAGAGAATAAAGGTTGTTTATGAATTATTGTAATTTTGCAATATACAGTTTATTTAGCCGTCATGGCTTTTCATTTCTAAAAACACAAATTCTTAAATCTAAATATGTCTCGATTTCACACTATTGCTCTTGCCCTACTGATGGGCTCGATGAGTGCTCACTCTTTTGCCCAACGGCAGGTGACTACACTCGAAAATGATTGGCGTTTTCATAAAGGCGCAGCTTCAGGAGCTGCTGAGATTAACTATGACGACAAGCATTGGACTGCCGTCGACATTCCTCACGATTGGGCTATCACTGGGCCTTTCTCACGCGACAACGACCTGCAGAAGGTGGCCATCACACAAAATTTTGAAGAAGAAGCCACAGTCAAGACGGGACGAACCGGCGGATTGCCCTATGTGGGGGAAGGCTGGTATCGACGCGAGTTTACCACCACACCGGGCAAAATGGTCACGCTGATTTTTGAAGGAGCCATGAGTGAGGCAAAGGTCTATGTGAATGGCCACGAAGCCATCTTCTGGCCTTATGGATACAACTCGTTTCATTGCGATGTGACAAAGCTTTTGCGTCAAGACGGCACCCCAAACTTGCTGGCTGTGCATCTTGAAAACAAACCCCAGTCGAGCAGATGGTATCCCGGCGCCGGCCTCTACCGCAAAGTGCAAATGGTGGAGACAGAGCGCGTCCATGTGCCTGTGTGGGGTACGCAAGTCACCACGCCTCACGTGGCTGCTGATTATGCTTCGGTGTGCCTGCGCACCGAAGTGGTGGGTGCCGACACTTGCCAACTGACCGTTGACACGGAAATCAAAGACGATGCCGGACGCGTAGTGGCTCATAAGCGAAACATAGGATATATCAACCACGGCGAACCTTTTGAACAACATTTCACGGTGGAGCATCCACGTCTTTGGTCGCCCGAGACGCCACATATCTATCGTGCCGTCACACGCATCTCGGTGGGCGGCCGTGTGACTGACTGCTACGAAACGTCTTTCGGAATACGCTCTATCGAGTTTGTGGCCGACAAGGGGTTTTATCTCAACGGCCGGCACCGCAAGTTTCAGGGTGTCTGTCTGCACCACGACTTAGGACCTTTGGGGGCTGCTGTCAATCGCAGTGCCATTGCTCATCAACTTCGCCTGCTCAAGGATATGGGCTGCGATGCCATTCGCACGTCTCACAACATGCCGGCACCCGAATTGGTGGAATTGTGTGACGAGATGGGCTTTATGATGATGCTTGAACCGTTTGACGAATGGGACATTGCCAAATGTGACAACGGCTATCACCGTTATTTCACTGAATGGGCTGAACGCGATATGGTGAATATGCTTCGTCACTACCGCAACAATCCGAGTGTCGTAATGTGGAGCATCGGAAATGAGGTGCCCACACAATGCTCTTCTGAAGGCTACAAAGTGGCCAAGTGGCTACGCGATATTTGTCACCGCGAAGACCCCACCCGTCCCGTCACTTGCGGTATGGACCAAGTGTCGTGTGTGTTGGACAATGGTTTTGCGGCAATGCTCGACGTGCCCGGCTTCAACTATCGTGCTCATCGCTATGAGGAGGCTTACCGGCGCTTGCCGCAAAACCTTGTATTGGGCAGTGAGACGTCCTCGACCGTAAGTTCACGCGGCGTTTACCATTTTCCAGCCGTGCGTGGAGCCGATGTGGTGACGCCCGACCATCAGAGTTCGAGCTATGACCTTGAATACTGCTCGTGGTCTAATATCCCCGACATTGATTTGGCTCTGGCCGAGGACTATCCCTGGACCATCGGGCAGTTCGTTTGGACGGGCTTCGACTATCTTGGCGAACCTTCACCTTACGATACCGATGCCTGGCCCAACCACTCGTCGATGTTTGGTATTATCGATTTGGCTTCCATTCCTAAAGACCGCTATTATCTCTACCGCAGCGTGTGGAATAAAACGCACCCCACGCTTTGGGCGCTACCTCACTGGACCTGGCCGGGACGTGAGGGCAAAGTGACTCCTGTGTTTGTCTACACGTCATATCCATCGGCCGAACTTTTCGTCAACGGCAAGAGCCAGGGACGACTGTCGAAAAAGACTGCCGCAGAGGCCAAAACGGTGGAAGAGCGCTATCGCTTGATGTGGAACGACGTGGTCTATCAGCCGGGTAGTTTTGAGGTGGTGGCCTACGACGCCAACGGCCGCGAGGCTGAGCGTCTGACGATGCACACCGCCGGCAAGCCTCATCACATCGAGATTGAACCCGCTTCTGACCAACCGCTTCAGGCTGATGGCAAAAAACTGGGATATTTCACGATAAAGGTGGTTGATGCCAAAGGCAACCTCTGTCCACACTTCGACGGCTCACTGCAGTTTGAAGTGAAAGGTACGGCTCACTACAAGGCTGCGGCCAATGGCGACGCCACATCGCTCGAACTTTTCCACTTGCCTCGAATGAAGGCTTTCGGTGGCCAACTCAGCGTCATTGTTCAAGCCGGAAAAGAGAAGGGATTGGCCACTCTTCGCGTAAAAGGCAAGGGGCTCAAACCTGCCACTTGTCACATCGAAGTAGCCGCTACGGCTAAGCCATAAGCATGTGAAGCCACGCCATTATTACGTTTCAAAACCACAATATTATTATAGGAATAGCAACAACTATGAAAAAGACCATTTTCTCGCTCTTGCTCGCTTCGCTATGCTGCACCTCTGCTTGCGGTAGCGACGACAACGGGACGGAGGTGTCTCCTCCCACTCCCGACCCTTCCGAGGAACCCTCAACACCATCAGGTCCCGAAGATGTCACAGCCTTTGTGCGCGGTGCCGACATCAGTTGGTACACCGAGATGAAGGCCGACGGCAAAAACTTTTACAACAAAGCCGGTGAGGCGCGCGAGTGTCCGGTTTTGATGAAAGAGATTGGTATGAACGCCGTGAGGTTGCGCGTGTGGGTGAAGCCGCAAAACAAAGGCTGCAACTACTCCGACGCTGCCGACGTAACAGCCAAAGCCAAAGCCGCCAAAGAGGCCGGACTCAATGTGATGATTGATTTTCACTTCTCAGACTGGTGGGCAGACCCTTCACGTCAAGACATGCCTGCCGACTGGGTTGGACTGGACCTCACGGCGCTTAAAGCCAAAGTGGCCGAGCATGTCAACACTACGCTCTTGGCCATCAAGCAGACGGGGGTTGACGTGGCCTGGATACAAATTGGCAACGAGACGCGGAACGGTATGATGCATCCCACCGGCCAACTCTGGAACGAAAGCGGCGACCTGCCCGGCGGATGGCAAAACTTTGTGGCGCTCTATAAGGCTGGATATGATGCGGCCAAGGCTGTCTATCCCCAAGCCTATGTCATGCCTCACCTCAACCACGCCTATGAAGACAACGACTGGTGGGTGAAGCGCTTCAAGGCTGCCGGAGCTGCTTTTGATATGATTGCCCTCTCCCACTACCCTCAAGCCGACGACGACAGCCAGACTTGGACACAGCTCAACCAGTCGGCCGTGACGCGCATCAAGCAGTTGGCCCAGACCTATGGCGTGCCGGTCATGGTGTCGGAATTTGGCGTAGAGCAGAGCAACGTCACACTGGGGGCTTATATTGCTTCAGATTTTATGACCAAGGTCAAAGCACTCGGCAACACGGTCTGTGCAGGCGTGTTTTATTGGGAACCGGAAGTCTACGGCAACTGGAAGCCTGCATCGTATAATGCCTATGGCTGGGGCCCATACACTATGGGAGCCTTTGCTTCAGACGGCAAACCCACTGCCATTCTCGACGCTTGGCAACCCTAAACTGCCGGCACACTCCTATCACATCAACAACGCAACCGGTCTGAGTGCCCTTCGAAGGGGACAGCCTCAGACCGGTTACGGTTTTTGTATGGTTACTGTCAAAGTTCGCAGACCTTTTGCTCAAATTCGGCGGGATTGCCCAGGGCTTTGTTGCGGATTTTCGAGCGATAGTTGTAGACGGTGGCCATTGAGAAGTTGAGGAAATGGGCAATCTGGCCGGTGTCTTTCACGCCGAGACGAATGAGTGCAAAGATGCGCAACTCGGTGTTGAGTTGGTTGTCGTGTTTAGGGCAAATCCGTCCTTCTGGCATAAGGAGAGCGTTGAATTGGTCTATGAAATGCGGGAAGAGCGTGAGGAAGGCTGCGTCGAAGTCTGCATAAAAATGTTCTTGCTCGTCTTTGATTTGCTGTCCTATCTTGAGCAGTTTGTAGAGTTCGTCTATCTGGTGGTCTTTGACCATACGCAACGCACGTTTGCGACTTTCTTCCATTTCGTCAAGATAGGCGCGACACTGACTGAGATAGCGTGCGATGTATTCCTCCTTCATTTTATCGGTCAGACGCAGGGCTGCATAGGTTTTTTGCAGGGTCTCGTTGGTCTCGTGGAGTTGGTCCATGGCCTGCTGCATACGGCTGTTGGCCTCTTCGAGCGAGGCATTGGTATGGGCTTGCCGACGGCGCATAAGCCGCAACTTCTTCATTTGCAGATAAAACACCACAATGATGCCTACCAGTATCACCAGGAGCACGCCCAAGAGATAGAGCAAGTTGCGCTGCCGACGGCGCTGCTCTTGAGTAGTTTGCTTATATTGCTTGTCGATGATGGGAAAGACATTCGACACCTCCACCGTGCGCAGGTAGGCATTGCAAAAGTTGGCGTCTTCCATTGAGCAGATCATATATTGGTAGGCGCGCTCCACCTGACCGGCCTCAAAGAGCATTTGTGCCAGCCACGGCAGAGCCTGATATTCGGTTGTGCCTTTGGTGAGGTCGCAAATGGCCGTCTGTGCCAGCCAGAAGGCCACCTTGTCGGTCTGCCCGAGGGCATGATAAGACTCGGCAAGCGTATAGGAGACATAGGGGTCGGTGTGGGCCTCGTCCATATTGTTGGCATAGGGCAAAAGCAGGTTGAGCGCCTTTTCCGGATTTCCCTCGGCATTGGCCTTGTCGGCCTTCACCACGTCGCACGTCACAGGATTGGGGTCGATGGCAATGAGCGAGTCTCGGTATTGCTCGACTTTAGACATCCACATTTTTTTGATATTGGGAAACTGAATGTATTGCGACATCCAACCGCTGAGGGTGCGCCTCACACGGAAATAATATAGGCGCAAAGGCTGGTTGGCGGCTGTGATTTGCTTCGGGTCTACTTCGCCCAATGCTTGCTCGGCGTCGGCATAGAGGCCGGTGATGGCATGGAGCTCGGCACGTGCAATTTTGACGTAGGCAGAGAGTTGCTCGTCTTGTCCGGTGGCCGAGAGTTGCTCAAGGCAATCGAGATAGACGTTGGCAGAGTCGGTCTGAAAATGTGAGTAGATATCAAAGATTTCCTTGTAAAGGCCTATGCGCAATTGGGTCTGTGCGCCATGAAGTTGACCTTTAAGTTTGGCGGCTTGTTTCTCTCGCTGTTCGTGATAGTTGGCCTTTTCGGCCACAATCTCATCAAGCTTGATGAGCAGATTTTCTAATGGGGGGGTGATTTGCAGGTTTTGGGCAGAAGCCACTATGCCGCACAACCAAAACAAAAACGGCACACAGTTTTTCATGACAAAGGTATATCAGAAGATGATTAAGGTCTCAATTGGCGGCAATGGGATAAAGCCGACACTATCTGTGGCAAATGTATTAAATAGTTTTTAAAGAGTTTATTCATTTTAAGTGATAATTTGTGTAAGCCTTTCATTTTTTTCAACCCTCAAAAATCGTGCTTATTTGATAATGAAGAGGTTATGCAAACAATAGATTTATTTTTTTCTTATATTGTCTTGACGCTCGCAGGGAGCGTGACTAATTTTGCGGATATAAGTCACATAGTGTCTCCATAGGCCGCATCATTTTCCCACCTTATGAAAAACAGACATTTTTATTTATTTCTCGTTTGGGTGTGTTTCACTCTGTTTGGCTCCGTGTTGGTGCGGGCGTCTGAAAGCCGCCGGGCATTACCTGCAGTCAAGGTCCAACCTGCCTTTTGGTGGAGCGGTATGCACAATCCCCATTTGCAGATTATGCTCTATGGCGAAGGCGTTGGACACTGTGAGGTGAGTCTGTCGACCGACGCAGTGGCGATTGACTCTGTGGTGCGACCGGCCAATGCCAACTATCTGTTGCTATACGTCAACACGGCCGAAGCTCGAGCCGGTAGGTTCGACATCGTGTTGCGCGACGGCAAAAAGACAAAACGAATTGCCTACGACTTGCGCCCACGCGACACCAAGACACGTGCTCAGGGGTTTGATGCCTCAGACGTGGTCTACCTGCTCATGCCCGACCGCTTTGTCAATGGCGACCGCAGCAACGATGTGGTGAAAGGCTTGAAAGAAACCACTGCGAGCCAGGAGCCCGATGCTCGTCACGGCGGCGATTTGGCCGGAATGACGGCATCGCTCGACTATCTCGCCGACCTCGGCATCACGGCCATTTGGCCCACGCCGCTGCTCACAAACGACATGCCCTCGACCTCATACCACGGCTACGCCATCACTGATTATTATGAGATTGACCCACGCTTTGGCGGCACAGAGGCCTATTGCCGGTTTGTGGACGAGGCCCACAGGCACGGGCTCAAGGTGATACAAGACATGGTCTTCAACCACTGTGGCGCAGATAACTTTTTGTTTACCGACCGGCCGGCCGACGACTGGTTTAATTGCGGTAGCCGCTACGTGCAGACGTCATACCGCATCTCGGCCTTGACCGATGCCTACGCCTCAGCCTCAGACCGTCACAACGCCACCGACGGCTGGTTTGTCGAAGCCATGCCCGACTTCAATCAACGCAATCCGCACGTGATGACCTACCTCACGCAAAACAGTATCTGGTGGATTGAATACGCCGGCATTGACGGCATCCGTCAAGACACTTATCCCTATGCCGACCGCCGGGCAATGGCCGAATGGAACAAGGCCGTGCGCGCCGAATATCCCCATTTCAACATCGTCGGAGAGACTTGGCTGGGCCACAACGTCGGGGTAAGCCAATGGCAAAAAGGCTCCAAACTAGTCGCACAAGGCGATGACTCCGAACTGCCCACGGTGATGGACTTCCCGCTGATGGGCCTGCTGGGCAGTTGCCTTGACGAAGAAACCAACGATTGGGACCGTGGATTGGCCCGCATCTATGAATATCTGTCGCAAGACGCTGTCTATGCCGACCCGGCGCATCTGCTCACTTTCTTGGACAATCACGACACAGACCGCTTTGCCCGCAACAACGAACAGGCAGACATCAAACACCGTTACCGCCAAGCCATCACCCTGCTGCTCACGCTCAGAGGCATACCCCAACTATATTATGGCGACGAACTGGCCATGGCCGGCAACAAAAGCCGCGGCGACGGACTGCTCAGACAAAATTTCCCGCTCGACCCGGCCACGACAAAGCCGGCACTTGAAGGCGAAAAACTCACGGCAACGGCTCGCGAAACTTACGACTTTACGCGGCGGTTGCTGAGATGGCGAAAAGGCAACACGACTATAAGCGAAGGCACCTTTAAGCATTATGCCATTCAGCACGGATGCTATGTCTATGCCCGACAAAAAGGCGACAAGATGGTGACCATCATAATGAATGGCACCAACCAACCCTCTTGCCTGCCGCTGAAACGCTATGCCGAGGTTTTGCCCAAAAGCGAAGCTATCGACGTGATTACGGGCCGGACCGTCAAACTCGACGGCGAATGCTTGCAACTTGGCGTGCGCGACATTCTGATATTGGAATTTTAAGTTAATAGATAAGGTATAAGGTTTCAAACTGACCGAGAGACATACGCACAATGCGGTCAGGATTATTTAGGTAACATGTATTGGTTTGGCAGTGGTTTCTTCGTGAGAAGGGACCACTGCATTTGTTTATAAGTCGGGGTTGACTGTGACGAAATGAGGTAAACTTTCTGCCTAAATAAAAAACAACAAGGTGGGATAGGACACGGAAGTTCTCAAAAGCAGGTCAAAATGAAGCAAAACAAGGCTCGGACCTTGCGGAAATAGGGACAGTTTTTTCTGGAATAGGGGCAGAAAAAACCAGCATAAGCCCCGTAAACAACTGAATACGAGAGAAGAGGCCGTCGTGGGGCCTCTTCTCTCATCTGCTACGGCAAATATACCCACAGAACGACGAAGAAAGAAAGACAAAACAAGCTGATAACGGCACACCAAGTTAGAAGGGTGACAAAATGTAAGCAAGACCGTCAAAAGCCGCCTCAAAAAGGCCGAAAATGGTACAAAACCGGGGATTTTCGGCAAGGTTACCGGCATTATATTATTCTCAAATCTTTATATTTTTAAGAAACAGACAGAAATGCTTAACACTGATTATCAATGAATTAATCTCTAAAACGCGTCAGTTTGGTTTATATTTTATTTATAGGCAGAAACACTGGGTAACGTTTTGATATACTTTTGTCACATCAAGATTTCAAAACGCCTACGACAATTCAAAGGTTTGTTAAAACAAACATTGTCTCTGACCTCATCGTTTGCGATGCTCGTGAAAACGACGATCGGGCGAAACTGACCACGACAAGGGCGCAAGGCATCTTGACGGTCATCAAAATCTAAAGCAAAGTTTACAACAACACCAAAAACCTTCTGTCAAAACCATGAAAAAGACACTCATTGCCCTTGCGGCCTTCTGTCTGCCCTTTGCAGCCCTTGGCCAAATGTTGCAGTCGCCAAACGGGCAACTCAAAATGACGTTCAGCCTCACAGACGGCGGACGGCCCACCTACGAACTGACTTACAAAGACAAGGCGGTGGTCAAACCATCGCATTTAGGCATCGAACTCAAGCAAGAAGACCCTAACAAGGCACAAGACTTTGAATTCAAAACCCGGGCCGACGCCTCCAAACTGGCACAAAAAGCCGACCTCATGACGGGTTTTGAAATTGCAAAAACCGAAACCGCCACTCACGACGAGACGTGGCAACCCGTGTGGGGCGAAGAGAGCCACATCCGCAACCACTACAACGAACTTTGCGTGACGCTCAACCAGCCCAAAAACAATCGTCACATCATCCTTCGTTTCCGTCTTTTCGACGACGGCTTGGGCTTTCGCTATGAATTTCCCGAACAAAAAAATCTCACCTATTTCGTCATTAAAGAAGAGCATAGCCAGTTTGCCATGGCAGGCGACCACACGGCTTGGTGGCTCCCCGGCGACTACGACACGCAGGAATACGAAACCGTGACCTCACGCCTGAGCGAAATCAGAGGCAAAATGAAGAGCGCCGTGACGCAAAACTCCTCGCAAACGCCCATCTGGGAAGGCGGCGTGCAAACGGCACTGATGATGAAAAGCGACGACGGACTATACATTAATATACATGAGGCCGCCTGCATAGACTACTCGTGTATGCACCTCAACTACGACGACAAAACCATGACCTTCGACTCATGGCTCACACCCGACGCACGCGGTGACAAGGGCTATCTGCAAGCACCCTGTGTGTCGCCCTGGCGCACCGTGATGGTAAGCGACAAAGCTACCGACATCTTGGCATCACGACTGACACTCAATCTCAACGAACCCTGCAAAATCAAAGACACCTCGTGGATTAAACCGACGAAATATATCGGCGTGTGGTGGGACATGATTACCAACAAAGGCACGTGGAGCTACACCAACGATTTCAGCACAGTGAAACTGGGCGAAACCGACTTCGAACACGCAAAACCCAACGGCACACACTCTGCCAACACGGCCAACGTGAAACGCTATATTGACTTTGCAGCTCGCCACGGATTTGATGCCGTGCTTGTGGAGGGATGGAACATCGGATGGGAAGACTGGTTTGGCCACGAAAAAGACTATGTGTTTGACTTCGTGACTCCTTATCCCGACTTTAATGTTGACGAAATCCAGCAATATGCCGCCTCCAAAGGCGTGAAGATGATTATGCACCACGAAACTTCGGCCTCGGCACGCAACTATGAGCGCCACCTCGACAAGGCCTATCAGTTTATGGTAGACCACGGCTACCCGGCCGTGAAAAGCGGCTACGTGGGCAACATAGTGCCACGCGGCGAACACCATTACGGCCAGTGGATGAACAACCACTATCAGTATTGCATCGAAAAAGCTGCCGACTATCACATCATGGTCAACGCCCACGAGGCTACCCGCCCCACCGGCATCTGCCGCACCTGGCCCAACCTCATTGGCAACGAGAGCGCCCGAGGCACCGAATATGAAAGCTTTGGAGGCAACGCCGTGGACCACACCACCATCCTGCCCTTCACCCGACTCATAGGCGGACCGATGGACTATACACCCGGCATTTTCGAGACAGACTGCTCAAAGATGAACCCCAACAACAACAGCCGTGTGCGTACGACCATTGCCCGTCAGTTGGCCCTCTATGTGACCATGTACAGCCCGCTGCAAATGGCTGCCGATGTGCCCGAACACTATGAGGCACATCTTGATGCCTTCCAATTCATCAAAGACGTGGCCCTCGACTGGGACAAGAGCGTATACCTCGAGGCCGAACCCGGAGACTTTATCACCATTGCCAGAAAGGCTAAGGGCACTGAAAACTGGTTTGTGGGTTGCACCGCCGACGAGAACGGCCACACTGCCGACTTCAAACTCGATTTCCTCACGCCCGGCAAGAAATACACGGCTACTATCTATGCCGACGCCAAAGATGCCTCTTGGGACAAAAATCCCAAAGCCTACACGATTAAACAACAAACCGTGACCAGCAAAACCCGCTTGAAACTCCACGCAGCCAGCGGCGGCGGGTTTGCCATCTCTATCATCGCACAATAAAGGCCAAGGGCCGGGCGGGACGAAAACGTCTGAAAAGACAACGTTAAATAGGTATATAAAAAGAATAAAAGGATAAGGCGCCCCGACCCGGCCCGGCAGCCTCACGCCGATGAGCCACACCTATTACATCATATTGAAGAGACAAACAACCTTATTATAATAACATGAACAAACCAAGATTAAACTCCAAGCTTCTGGCCTGTTTCTTGACAGGAGCCTGCATGTCACTTGGTGCCGCAGCTCAATCGTTGACGGTCAAAGGACATGTACAAGACAAGACGGGAGAACCCGTTGTGTTTGCTATCGTCTCCGTGCCGGGCACTAATGCCATGACACAGACCGACGTGAACGGCAACTTCCAGTTGCAAGTAAAACCGGGCAGCAATCTGCGCGTCAACTACATCGGCTATAAGACCGCCATGGTCAAGGCAGACGGCACGGTTGTCGTGGTGCTCGAAGACAATTCGACGCTCAACGAGGCCGTTGTGGTGGGTTACGCCCGCGTGAAGAAGACAGACGCCACCGGTGCCGTTACAGCCATCAAACCGGATGAAATGAGCAAAGGTATCACCACCAACGCCCAAGACATGCTTTTGGGTAAAGTGGCCGGCGTCGACGTAGCCACCGGCGGCGGTACGCCGGGTGCAGGCGCTTCAATCCGCATCCGTGGCGGTTCGTCGCTCAATGCCTCCAACGACCCGCTCATCGTGATTGACGGTCTAGCCATGGACAACGAAGGCGTACAAGGCCTGGCCAACCCACTCTCTATGGTCAACCCCGAAGACATTGCCAGTTTCACCGTCTTGAAAGATGCCTCGGCCACAGCTATCTATGGTTCGCGCGCATCAAACGGTGTCATCATCATCACCACCAAGAAAGGCCGCAAAAACAGCCGTCCGCAGGTGACCTACAACGGCAACGTGAGCATCGGAACCAAAGCCAAAACCTACGATGTGCTCTCAGGCGATGAATACCGCCAATATGTGGCCGAACACTTCGGCGCTGAAGCCACACTGCCGCTTGGCAACGCCAACACCGACTGGCAAGACCAAATCTATCAGACGGCCGTAAGCCACGACCACAACCTCTCCATCAGCGGAGGCCTGGGCTTCCTGCCCTATCGTCTGAGCTTCGGCTACACCAACGAAGAGGGTATCTTGAAAACATCTAATTTCGAACGCTACACCGTGGCAGCCAACTTGGCCCCGACCTTCTTCGACGACCATCTCTCTGTCAACCTCAACGCCAAATTCATGTCGGCCAAAAACCGTTATGCCGACGGTGGCGCCCTTGGTGCAGCTCTCGCAATGGACCCCACCCAGCCGGTCTACTTTGAAGAAGGCAACCCCTACAGCGCATTCACAGGCGGATACTACCAACATATGCAAGACGGTGCCACCTTCTCAGACCCCAGCTGGACCGCTCAGCCCAACACCAAGAATACGGCCAACCCACTAGCCATACTTGAACTGAAAAACGACCACGCCAAGAGCCAGTCGTTCATCGGTAACTTGGAACTGGACTACAAAATCCACGGCTTTGAAGACCTGCATATCCACGCCAACGTGGGCGGTGACTACAGCGAAGGCAACCAGTGGACGGATATCTCGCCCTATTCTGCCTCAAACAACTACTTTGGCAACATTTGGCGCCAGGCTAAATACAAATACAACCTTCAAGGCAACATCTACGCCCAATATCAGCACCTATTCGGACAGCACAACGTAGACATCATGGCCGGTACGGAAGCTCAACACTTCCACAACAACGGCTTCGGTGAAGGCGGCGGCTGGGACAGCTATCTCGGTCAAGCCAAAGACTATCAAGGACGAGCCACCACGGCTTTTGCCACACGCAACTCTCTGCTCTCTTACTTCGGCCGTCTGAACTATATCTTCAACGACCGCTACCTCGCCACATTCACTATGCGCTGGGATGGCTCTTCACGCTTTGCTGAAGGCAATCGTTGGGGTACGTTCCCCTCACTGGCGTTGGGATGGAAAATTAAGAACGAGAAGTTTATGCAAAACGCCGAGTGGCTCTCTGACCTCAAGCTGCGACTTGGTTGGGGTATTACCGGTCAGCAAAACATCAACCTCGACTTCTATTATATGCCGCTCTATAATGTGGGCGACGACTATGCCCAATACCCCATCGGCAACAACTATATGCACACGCTGCGCCCCAATGCCTTCAACAAAGACCTTACTTGGGAAAAGACCACAACATGGAACGCCGGTCTTGACTTTGCTTTCTTGAACAACCGCATTGATGGTGCCATCGAATACTACTATCGCGAAACCAAAGACTTGATTTCTACGGTCGACGTGGAAGCCGGAACGAACTTTAACAACCAAATCACCAAAAACATCGGCCGACTCAAGAATTATGGTATCGAGCTCACACTCAACGCCCGCCCCATCCAAACACGCGACTTCACCTGGCAACTCACCTACAACTTGATGTGGAACCGCAACAAGATTACGGAACTCTATGGCGATGCCGGTTATGTCAACACGGGTATCTCTCCCTCTAAACTCCCCGCCGGAGGTACGGTTCAGGTGAATAAGGTGGGCTATGCCGCCAACTCGTTCTTTGTATACCAGCAGGTTTACGACGAAAACGGCAAACCTATCGAGAATATGTTTGTTGACCGCAACGGCAATGGTTACATCGATCCCGACGACCGCTATATTTACAAGAAGCCCACGGCCGATGTCTTGATGGGCCTCACCTCTAAGTTCCTCTACAAGAACTTTGACTTGAGCTTCACGCTCCGTGCCAGCCTCAACAACTACGTTTATTACGATTTCCTTAGCGACCGCGCCGACGTCAGCCTTAGTGGTATGACCGTGCAGAACGAATGGACCAACCGCACGCCCGAACATCTCGAGCTCGGATGGAGCGGCAAGGGCAACTATGCTCAGAGCGACTATTTCGTACGCAATGCCTCGTTCCTCCGCTGCGACAATATCACGCTTGGATACAGCTTCCAGAACCTCTTCCCCGCCGGCAAGTTTGAAGGCATATCGGGCCGCGTCTACTTCCTCGTACAAAATCCGTTTGTTATCACTAAGTATGACGGTCTCGACCCCGAACTCAACAACAACAGCTATAAAGGTATCGACAAGAGTTTCTATCCCCGTCCGCGCACCTATATGCTCGGTCTTAACTTGAAGTTCTAATCGACAAGCGACAAACTCTTTTCAAACGTCTTAATCTAAAATCAATCATGAAACTGAACATTTGCAAAATAATGGTTCCCGTTGCCCTGTCGCTTGGTATAGGACTGGGAGCTACGTCGTGTGCTGACGACCTCAGCCAGTCGTCTATCGACCCGCAGACTCAGAGCAATAGCGACCAAGATGGCTATTACGCCAAGATTTATGGTTTGCTCGTGCTTTCCGGACAGAAAGGCGCCACCGATACTCCCGACATCTCAGACGACCCCGGTAAGAACCCGTTCTTCCGCCGTATGTGGGAACAGCAGGAATTTCCGACCGACGAGTGTCTTTGGGCTTGGCAGAATGACCCCGGCCAATCTGAGTTCCTCAACTTCAGCTGGAACGCTGAGCATCTCTTCACCCGTATGCTCTACAACCGCTTGGGCTACAACATCACCCAGTGCAACTACTTCCTCGACCTCTACAAAGGTCAAACAGATGAGAAGAGCGTGCGCCAGTGTGCCGAGGTGCGTTTCTTCCGCGCTATGTATTATCAGTATTTCCTCGATTTCTTCGGTCGTGCGCCGTTCAAAGACACCTTCAACAGCGAAAAGCCTGTTGAGAAGATAGGCGCTGACCTCTTTGCCTATATTGAGAGCGAATACAAAGATATCATCGACAAGCTCTCTCCGGCCGACCCCGAAGGTCAAGTATTCGGACAGGTGAACCAAGTAGCCGCCTACATTATGCTGGCTCGTCTCTACCTCAATGCCGAGACCTACATCGGCACACCGCACTGGGACGATGCCGTGACCTACTCTACGCTGGCCATCAACAGTGGTTATGACTTGAGTCGCGCTACAAGTGCTGCCGGTTACAGTGGTTATCAGCAACTCTTTATGGGTGATAACGACCGCAACTCTGAGGCTATGAAAGAAATCATCCTGCCCATCCGTCAAGACGGTACCCGCACCAAGACCTACGGTGGCACTTGGACCATCATCAGCAGTTGCTTCGCCTCCGGCTGTGCCAATTTCTATGGCACCAACGACGCTTGGACCTGTATCCGTGCCCGTGCCAATGTGGCCGACTGGTATTTTGACAATCGCGCCGATGTGCCTCTCACCGACGACCGTTGGGCCATCCCGACCGCAGCCGGCGACGATCGTGCCCTGCTCTATGGCGGCGACGACCGCAAGGTTGAGTGTGAAAAGATTGGTACAATCACAAATGGACTTGCCATTACAAAATGGACCAACGAGCACGCCGACGGTACCAACGACTACCACGATCCCAACATACCCGATACCGACATTCCCTTCCTCCGCCTGGCCGAGGCCTATCTGACCCGTGCAGAAGCCAACTGGCGGCGTGGCGAGAGCGAGGACATCGTATTGGCCGACATCAACGTATTACGCGACAGAGCACACGCCAGCCGCTGGATTGGTTCAGACCTCACCGAGATGAACTTTGTCCAGGAGTGGGGCCGCGAGTTTTATCTGGAAGGCCGTCGCCGCACCGACCTGCGCCGCTTCGATATGTTCACGTCCAATAAATATGTATGGGAATGGAAAGGCGGTGTCTATGAGGGCACGTCGACCTATGACTACTGCAACCTTTTCCCCATCCCGCAGACCGACATCTCCAACAACCCCAATATGCACCAAAACACGGGTTACTAATCACACACCTGTAAGCAACCCTATGGTGTACATCTTATCAAACGAAAAACAAACAAAAGCCTATTATCATGAAAAAGATATTTAGCTATATGCTTTTGGCCTTGTCGATGCCTCTGCTTGCAGCTTGCGACACCGACACCGACAGCAACCCCACGCTACAAGAGCCGGAGAGTTTCGTGCTCAACGTACCGCCTTTGGCTGCCAACAACGTCTATGACTTGCAAAACGCCAAGACCGTAGAACTCACCTGCACGCAACCGGCCTATAGTTTCCCGGCGGCTACAACCTATACCGTCCAAGCCACTCTTGACCAGACCTTTATCGAAGACGGCGAAGGGACCACGGCCAACTACGTGAGCCTGCCCAGCACATATCGTGCTGCATTGCTCCAGGTGGATGCCTACGAACTCAATGAAGCCCTTTCGGGCCTTTGGGACGCCACTCACCCCGGCGAGGACCTGCCGGCCTATATGCCTGTGACCCTCCGCCTCAAGGCCAACATTACCGACAGCGAACGTGGTGTTTGCTATTCCAATGCCATCGTTTTGCCGAAGGTGCGTGTGAGCAAGCCCGTACAACTTTTGGAACTCCCCGAGAGCATGTATATTGTCGGTTCTATGCCGGCTTCGGGATGGAGCACTTGGTTGCCCTTCGCTGCCGTCAATGGCACCCCCGGTATGTTCTATGCTGTGGTCTACTGCCCGGCCAATGCCAACTTCAAGATTGGTCCGGCCAGCGCCGACTGGGAACAGGCTCGCACCTATGACCAAATGACCTTCACGCCTGAAGCCGTCAGCATTGCCGGAGCCGAACCGGGCACCGACAGCGGCAACAGCGCTGTGCGCAATGCCGGTTGGTACACCTTCGTCGTCACCACGAAGATTGTGGGCAAAGAAATCACCTACACCGTAGATATCCGCGAGGCAGAACTCTTCCTCATCGGCGCTACGCTCGGCGGCCAGTGGGACTTCAGCGATGCGGGCCGTTGCACCTTGAGCACCGACGAAACCGAGTGGATCACACCTGCAGCCACGGAAGCCGGCGAGGCCCGTATGTCTGTGAAGGTGCCCGATGCCGCTTGGTGGCAGACGGAGTTCACGCTTAACAACGGTGCCATCTTCTATCGTGAAAACAACAACATCCTCAACAACTGGGAAAGCGACTTGGGTAGCGCATACTCCGTGAAACTCACGGCAGGACAGCGCATCCGCCTCAACTTCTCTACCGGTACCGGTGTCGTAGAATAATCTGGAGGAAAAGAATAATCAAGACAACAAACGGGAGGCCGGCGAGTCTGCAAGACGACAAGGCCCAAGGCCAACACTGCAACAAGCCCCATCCGCCACGTCTGCTTGCAGACTTGCCCGCTCCCCAAATTAAACGAAACAACCATGAAAAAAATAGCATTATATACCGGTGCCCTGCTCACCACGCTGGCCTTCACTGCCTGCGATGAAGACTTCACCGACTGGGCCAATCCCCAAGGCTATCCTCAAGGCGAAGACGCACAGGCCATGCAAATCCAATTGTCTGCCGTGCCCACAGCCGCCATCGACCGCGAGACTGCCGCCGACACCATCGACCTCTTGAGTCTCGATGGTATGACCAATGCTCCCGAAGGCTCCACCGTGGTTTTCAACAAACTCTTTGTAGAAGGTGACCACACTCTGCCCTTCATCGCTGAAGACGGTGTCATTCGCGTCGTTACAGCCAAGCTCGACAGCCTTGTCGAAAACGTCTTCTTGAGCCGCCAGCGCACAGAGCGCACACTGTCGCTATCAGTCGACGCCACCGTGGTCACTCCTGCCGGCGACGCTCTTACGGTCAACACCGAGCCCACCCAAGTCAGCTACCTGCAAGTCACTCCTCCGACCACCGAAAGCGCCTATTACCTTTTGGGCATCAACGGTTGGACAGCTGCCGACGCTTTGCCCATGACAGACAAAGGCAACGGTGTGTTTGAAGCCATTTTTGAGGTACAGGCTGACACGTGGTTCAAAATCCTCCCGCAGTCTGCCATCAACGGCACGGCCATCGACTGGAACGCTGTGTGGGGCAGCAACGTAGATGGCGACACCTCGTCTGACGCCTTCATCACCTGGACTGGCGCACAAGCATTCAAGGTGGGTGCAGGCAAGAGCAAAGTGACCATCGACATGAACAACTGGCGCTACAGCGTCCGTGCCGTATCTGCCGAACTCTATCTCACCGGCTCGGCCTATGGCTGGGGTAGCGCCGACAACGGCACATGGAAACAGCTCACTCCCGTACACAGCCACGACGGACAGTTCTGGACCCTGCTGTACCTCACCGAGGGCGAAGAGTTCAAGTTTGCTCCTCAAGCCGGTTGGGGCGGCGACTTTGGTGCCGAGGCGCTCACCATCGAAGACCATGCCGGAGCCGGACTGAGCGGCACGGGCAACATCGTGGTAGGCAAGAGCGGTTGGTATCTGCTCTATGTCGACGCCACCGCCAAAGTGCTCGAGACCTTCGAACCCAACGTCTACATCATCGGCAACACCGTCGGTGCATGGACCTTGGAGCCCGAAAACATCTTGACGGTACCTACCGATAAAGAAGGCAACTTTGTTTCACAGCCTCTGCCTGCTGACGGCGAACTCCGCCTCTGTGTGCATCCTAAATCAGATGTAGACTGGTGGCAAATGGAATTCATCGTGATTGACGGCCAGATTGTCTATCGCGGAACAGGTCCCGACCAGACACGCATCAATGCCGGCGCAGGCCAGGTGGTCAGCCTCGACTTCACCAATGGCACAGGCCACATCGAATAAAAACCTCAGCCTGACTCCAGGCTTCAACAAACGGGCAAGCGGGCGAGTAGCAGCGTCTACCGCCCGCTTGTCTTTTATCGCACTCCTCATCAACACACACTGACCAAAATGAAACGATTGCTCTATGCTCTGCCATTGTTTGCATTCACGCTCCCTCTTCACGCCCAAGTACCGGCTGAAAGCGAAGACGTGATGTTGCAAGGCTTTTACTGGAACTCACAAACCGAAACCGGCTGGACCGAGTTGCAACAACTCAGCGGCGACATCGCCGCCCATTTCACTGTCGTCTGGTTGCCGCCATCGGCCAGCGCTGAGGGCGGCGGAGCCGTGGGCGGTACCAACGTGGGCTATCATCCACGTGTCTGGAACGACCAGAACTCTTGTTGGGGTACAGCCGACAACCTCAAAAGCCTCATTGCCTCGCTCCACGAGGGCGGCGTGAAGGTGCTGGCCGACATCGTGGTCAATCACCGTGCAGGCGATACCGGTTGGGGCAATTTCACCGCCGATGATTTCGGCAGCTATGGTAGCTACCAACTCACCGGCGCGCACATCTGTAGCGACGACGAAATAAACACCGACGCCTCTGCCGGCACATGGAATGGCACAGCCACCGGAGCAGCCGATACGGGCGAAAACTGGGGCGGCGCGCGCGACCTCGACCACACCTCGCCCTATGTGCAGGCCGATGTCACCGCCTATCTGTCTTGGCTCAAAGGCGAATTTGGCTATGACGGCTGGCGCTATGACTTTGCAAAAGGCTTCGCAGGGGCATACGTCGGCCAATACAACACTGCCACCTCGCCCTATCTCTCTGTGGGAGAATATTGGGACGGTGCCTACGACAATGTGAACGCTTGGATTGCCCAAACCGGACACCGCAGCATGGCTTTCGACTTCCCCATGAAATATGCCGCGCTCAACAATGGTTTGGCCCGGGGCAACTTCTCGTCGATGGCGTGGATTGAAGACCAGACCACTTGGCGGCCTGCCGGTCTCATCCACCACTACTCCACTTGCGGCTATGCCGTGACCTTTGTCGACAATCACGACACCTATCAAGACTCCAACCGTTTCACGGGCTATGTGGACCAAGCCTATGCCTTCATCCTCTCTTCGGCCGGTGTGCCTTGCGTGTTCTGGCCACACTGGCAGGGCCAATACCGCGATGCCATCGAGCGCATGATAGAAGTGCGTCGTGCCGCCGGCATTCACTCTGAGAGCAAGGTCGAAGTGACCCAACGGTCCACATACTATGAGAGCCTTGCCGAGGGCCATCGTGGCAGCCTCATCACCCGCATCGGCACATCTGCCCCCACCACTGTGCCCGAGGGCTACTATCTGGCCGCTTCGGGTTCGGGCTGGCAGATGTTCCTCTCTGACGCCACTGCAGCCATCCACAGCGTCGCCACAAACGACAGTGCCGTCGACCCGAGCCGGCCGGCCTATCGTCTTGACGGACGCCGAACGACCAATCCCAATGAGAAAGGCCTCATCATCACGGCCGGAAGCAAAACGATTAGGCCTTGACCCGGCATATTACTGCTTAGGAAATAATGGTCTCTTGTTTTTTGTTCAAATTCAGGGTCGGCAATGACAAACTTTCTCAAAAAAAAGCGCAAGAGCGGATTGTAGACTTCTGAATTCTGTGTGAGACGTCACAAATCGCTTTGAAAAATCGCTTTCCGCCCTCAGCTGGGCTCTGAAAGTAA